>NZ_BAAHCA010000510.1:0-3512 GCF_054776295.1 Streptomyces sparsus | reverse complement strand
GCCGGGGGTCGCGGCGTCCGCCCGCCACTGGGCGTAGCGGACGGCTTCGGCCAGGGCCCGCACCGCGCGCTCGGGGGCCGGGTAGGAGGGGATGCGGCGCTCGCTGAGTGCGGCGTCCAGTCCCTCGATGGCCAGGTGGGCCACGGCCACCGGTTTGCCGCTGCCGGCGGCTGCCGACTGGAGGGCGTCGGCGAGTTCACCGGCCTGCCAGGCGTCGACCCACGGGATCGCGGTGACCACCACGGCGTCGGTTCCGGGGTCGGCCATGGCCTCGGCGAGGGCCCGCCGGAAGTCCTCGGGGGTGGCCGACGACGTCAGGTCCACCACCGGGGAGGGGCGCAGGCCCTGGGAGAGGCAGGCGTCGTAGGTGAGCAGCCCGAGTGACTCGGCGTTGCCCAGCGTGGTGACGCGGGGACCGGCCGGCAGCGGCTGGAAGGCGAGCTGCACGCCGGTGTCGACGAGTTCGGTGACGGTGTCCACCAGCAGCACTCCGGCCTGCCGCAGCAGCACCGAGACGGTGGCGTCCGGGGTCCGGCTGGTCGGGACGGCGTGGCCGGGCGGCGGTGCGCTGCCGCTGTGCCGGGCGCCCTTGACGACCACGACGGGCTTGCGCATGGCGGTGCGCTTGACGAGCCGGGTGAACTTGCGGGGGTTGCCGATGGACTCCAGGTACATCAGCGCGACGTCGGTGTCCGGGTCGTCGTCCCAGTACTGGAGCACGTCGTTGCCGGAGACGTCGGCGCGGTTGCCGGCCGAGACGAACGAGGAGAGCCCCGCGCCGCGGCGGTGGAGGCCGGCGAGCAGGGCGATGGCGATGGCGCCGGACTGGGTGAACAGCCCGATCCGGCCACGCTCCGGGCTCTCCGTGGAGAGCGTGGCGTTCAGCCGCACGTCCGGGGAGGTGTTGAGCAGGCCGAAGGCGTTCGGCCCGATGATGCGCATGCCGTAGGAGCGGGCCTTGCGGACGAGTTCCCGCTGTTCGGCCCGGTCGAAGTCGGCGGAGAGCACCACCAGGCCCTGCACACCGTGCTCGCCGCAGTCGGTGACGACCGCGTCGACCCGGTCGGCGGGCACGGCGAGCACGACGAGGTCGACGGGTTCGGGGATGTCGCGCACCGAGCGGTGCGCCGGCACTCCGGGCAGGCCGTCGAGGGTGCCCGCCTCCGGCGGCAGGTGGTGGTTGACGGCGTAGGTGCGGCCGGTGAATCCGGCGGTGCGCAGCGACTCCAGCACCGTGCGCCCGGCGCCGCCGGGTCCGCGGCCGGCGCCGATGACGGCGACGGAACGGGGGGCCAGCAGCCGCTGCACGGAGTGCGCCTCGGCCCGCTGCTCACGGGCGCGCATCACCGCGAGGGACTCGGCGGTGGGTTCCAGGTCGAGGTTGAGGTGGACCGAGCCGTCCTCGAAGCTGCGCTTCTGGGAGTAGCCGGCGTCGGTGAAGACTTTGATCATCTTGCTGTTGGCCGGCAGCACCTCGGCGGTGAAGCGGCGCACCCCGCGCTCGCGGGCGCAGGCCGCGATGTGTTCGAGCAGTGCGGAGGCGACACCGCGGCCCTGGTGGGCGTCCTGGACGAGGAAGGCCACCTCGGCGTTGTCCGCCGGCGCGGAGGCGGGGCGCCCGGTGGCGTCGATGCGGTCGTAGCGGACGGTGGCGATGAACTCGTCGCCGACGGTGGCCGCCAGACCGACCCGGTCGACGTAGTCGTGGTGGGTGAAGCGGCGCACGTCGCGGTCGGAGAGCCGCGGGTAGGGCGCGAAGAAGCGGTAGTACTTGGACTCGTCCGACACCTGCTCGTAGAAGCTGACCAGTCGGCCCGCGTCATCCGGGGTGATCGGCCGGATCTTGGCCGTACCGCCGTCGCGCAGCACCACGTCGGCTTCCCAGTGGGTCGGGTAGGCACGCTCCGGGGCTGGCTGCATGGGCACAGGGTACGACCCGGCGGTGGGTCGGCGTCCGGGGTGCGGGGGCTGCGGCGCCGGTCGGCGTCCGGGACGCAGGGGGACGCGGCGCCCGGGCCGGGGGACGTCCCAGTTCGCGGACAGGGGTGCGCGCGGGCACGCTGGGACGGCACAGTGCCCAGGAGGGAGCACTCGCCCCCTCATGCGAAACTGGTCTAGACAACGTTCCGAATGAAGGGCAACACCATGGCTGAGCGCCGCGTCTCCGTCGGCTGGGCCGAGGGCCTGCACGCCCGTCCCGCCTCCATCTTCGTTCGCGCCGCGACCGCCGCCGGCGTGCCCGTCACCATCGCCAAGAAGGACGGCGACCCCGTCAACGCGGCCTCGATGCTGGCCGTGCTCGGCCTCGGCGCCGAGGGCGGCGAGGAGGTCGTGCTGGCCTCCGACGCCGAGGGCGCGGACGCGGCACTGGACCGGCTGGCGAAGCTGGTCGCGGAGGGCCTGGAGGAACTGCCCGAGACGGTCTGACATCCGACCGACCCGGCATCGGCGACGCCGCGCTCCACACCGGCCCGGAGCGCGGCGAAAAGGCGGCGGAGCATTCGCTCCACCGCCTTTTCGCTGCCCTTTTCCGGGCCGGCGGAATTCAGAGCACAGAAACACGGGGAAGGGCCTTGCGTAAAACGCCCCGACCCATGTGTATACAGCTTCTGTTAATCCGGTGCGCGCAGTGTGTTGACAACAGGTTTCGAAGACCTCACACCGCCCGGTCGCTGCGCCCGGCGCACCGCCGGTGACCGTTCCGCCCGGGCGGTGGCCACTGCTCTGGCCCGCTCGACGTCCCGTCGGGCCACCGCGTCGACCATGGCCCCGTGCTCCTGCCACACAGCGACGGCCCGCGCCGGCGGCTCGACCGCGTCCGGCGTGTACATCCAGGTGATCTTCCGGTGCAGCTGGGTGAGCAGCGCCGCGAGACTCGGGCTGCCCGACGCCTGGGCCAACGTCTCGTGGAACCAGTCGTCGAGAGAGCGCAGGTCGGAGAGCTGGCCGTGCTCGGCCCGCTGCCGGCCCAGCCGGACCAGCCCGCGCAGCACCTTCAGGTGCGCGTCGGTGCGGCGCTGCGCGGCGCGGGCGGCGCCCAGCGGTTCCAGCAGGGCCCGCATGTCCAACAGGTCCGCGGCCTCCCGCTCGGTGGGCTCGGCGACGCAGGCACCGGCGTGTCTGCGGGTGGTCACGAACCCCTCGGACTCCAGGGTGCGCAGAGCCTCCCGCACGGGCACCCGCGAGACCCCGTAACGGCGGGCCAGCAGTTCCTCGGTGAGGCGGGCACCCGGCGGAAAGGCGCCGGTGACGATTTCGTCGCGTACCGCTGTGCACACCGCGTGCGCGGAAACACGCATGGCCCCACCTCCGGCGTCCCCACGTTTTGAAGATGTCGCAGACTCGAACTGTATTCCACTCGCCGGTGATTTCCGATCCCCGGTCCGGATACGACGGAAAAGCAGCGCTCACACAGCCGGGGAAGCTCACCAACGGCCGTTCACCGCGAGCGGCACGACGGGGGCGGGGGGGGCGGGCCGGCGCGGCGGAAGCGCGGCAGCACGCGGCGGACC
>NZ_BAAHCA010000509.1:0-3512 GCF_054776295.1 Streptomyces sparsus | reverse complement strand
GGGGAGCCCCGGGCACCCCGCGACGGGTGGCCCTCCTGCGGCAGGGGGCGGCTGTTCGGCAACGGGCGGCTGCACGACGGGGAGGGAGGGGCGCCCGGCGGGGGCGGGTCCTTCGGCGGCGGCGGAGGGCTGTTCGGTGGTGGGGCCCCGGCTGTCGCGGGCCTCGGGGCGGGACGGAGCGGTCATGACCGGGGGCCCTCCTGGTGGATCTGCCGGGCGAGGTCGGCCAGCACCCGGTCGGTGCGCGGGCCGTAGTTGAGCAGCAGGCCGTCGTCGATGTCGGCGATCCTGCGGTCCAGCCCGGCCGGGGTCTCCGCCACGCCGGGGATCTCCAGCAGCCCGTCCACCCCGTCGACGGATTCCAGCCCCTTGGACATCACGAGGATCACGTCGGGGGCGGCCTCGGCCAGGGCCTCGCTGGTGAGCGGGGTGAAGTCCTTGCTCAGACCGGACTCGGTACCCGCGTCCACGCCGCCGGCCGCTTCGATCAGCGAACGGGCGCCCGAGTCGGCGCCGCCGAGCAGGTAGACGGAGGCGGAGCCGCGCAGATAGAGGAAGGCGACCCTGGGCGGTCGGGCCGGGTCGGGGATCTCCGCGCGGACGGCGGTGATCCGCTTGTCGGTGCGCTCCCGCAGCCGATCGCCGGCGTCCGGTACTCCCAGCGCCTCGGCCACCGCGCTGATGCGCTCGCCGACGTCGTCGAGCCCCCGGGCGGGCGCGACCACCAGGAGGGGGATGCCGGCGGCCCGGATCTGGTCGATGGCCTCGGACGGCCCGGTGGTGGTCTCGGCGAGGACCACGGTGGGCTTCAGGGAGAGCACGCCTTCGGCCGACACGTCGTGCGCCCGGGTCACCACCGGCAGGTCGGCGGCCTGTTCGAAGGTCGCGGTGATGTCCTTGGCGACCACCTTCTCCCCCAGGCCCAGCGCGAAGGTGATCTCGGACAGGGCACCGGTGAGCGGGATGATCCGGTCGGCACTGCGCACGGTCACGTCGCGCCCGTCGGCCGAGGTCGCGGTGACGGGCAGTTCCGGCTGGGCGACCGGCCCGGACAGCGGCTCCACCCGGTCCGGAGCCGCGCGGGGCCGCGGCTCCGGGTCGGGCCCGGTGTCCGTACCGGCGCATCCGGCGAGCGCCAGGGCCAGGGCGACGGCTGCGGCGAGGGCCCGGGGTGAGCGGCGAAGTGGTGAGGGCACGGCAACTGCCTTCCGTGAGGCCGTGGGTGCGGCGGGGACCGGAGCGAGCGAGGGGTCGGGGTGTACAGGAGGTCGACGGTCAGCTTAGGTTAGCCTTACCTTACTAACCACCCCAGGTCTCCCCGGGAGGACCCCGTCATGCCCTCGTTCGGACTCCGGCGCCCACTCGCCGCAGCGCTCCTCGCCGCACTCGCCGCGGCGCTGCTGCCGGCACTGCCGGCGCAGGCGGCCGAACGCACCGTCTCCGGCGGCCGGTTGGACTGGGGCGTCAAAACCTCGTTCCAGAGATACGTGACCGGGCCGATCGCCCAGGGCGGCTTCCAACTGGCCGCCGGCGCCGGCACCGTCGGCGACAGCCAGTTCCGCTTCCACTCCGCCAGCGGCGGCTACGACCCGGACACCGGCACGCTGCGGGCCTCCTTCGCCGGCGCGGTGCGCTTCACCGGCCACCGCGGCGCCGACGGCAGCCACGAACTGGACCTCACCATCAGCCGGCCCACGGTCCGTTTCAGCGGCGGGGCCGGCACCCTGCACGCGGACATGCGCAGCAGGTCCAAGGGGAGCGGGACATTCACCGACCGCGCCCAGGTCCCCCTGGCCCGGCTCCAGTTGGGGGGCGTCGACATGCACGGCGGCGGCTCCCCCGTCGCCCTGTCCTCGGTCCCGGCCACGCTCACCGCCGAGGGTGCCGCGGCGTTCGCCGGGTACTACTCCGCCGGCACCCCGCTCGACCCGGTCAGCCTCTCGGTCGACGTGCGCACCCCGGCCGCCACCGACCGGAACAGCACCTCCGCCAGTCCGTCGGCGAAGGCCTACGAGGCGAAGGCGAGCGACGCACCCGCGAAGGGGCCGGTCGCGCTGGAGGGCGCGGCCGTCGACTGGGGGGTGCGCCGCACCTTCCGGGAACACGTCAGCGGCTCGCTCGTGGACGGCGGCTGGAAGACGTCCGACGGCGCCGGGGACGGTGGCGCGCTGTTCCGCTTCCCCCTGCTGAAGGGCACCTGGAACGCCGAACGCGCCGAGCTGACCGCCGACTTCCGCGGCCAGGTCGCCTTCACCGGCAAGGACCTCGACCTCACCCTGCTCAAGGTGTCGGTGAAGGTGCGCGACGGCAAGGGCACCCTGTCGGCCGACGGCCGACCCCTGGTCGTGTTCGACGCCGCACTCAAGCCCGTGCGGGGCCTGCTCACGGTCACCGAGGCCCCCGCCGAACTCACCGCCCAGGGAGCGACGTTCTTCGACGGCCTCTACCCGGCCGGCACCGCCATGGACCCGGTGTCACTCGCCGTCGCTCTCGACGGGAAGGCCGAACTGCCCGCCCTGCCCGATCTCGGCACGGAACCCACCGGCACCCCCTCCCTGTCGGCGTCCCCCGACACCCGGGAACAGGTCGCCGACGCCGAGCCCGCCTCCACCACCTCCGCTTCCGCGGCGCTGCCGATCTCACTGGCCGCCGCCTCCCTGGCAGTGCTCGCCGCTGCCTTCTGGTTCGTGCGCAGACGCCGGACCGCCCCCGTCACCGAAGACAACTCCGAGGAGTCCCAGCCAAGATGAACACCATCCGACACAGCGCGGCACTCGCCGCCGCCACCGCCACCGTGCTGGCCACCACCGCCTTCGCGGTCCCGGCGCTCGCGGCGGACGACCCGCCGCAGGCCCCCGGCACGATCGAGCTGTCCGACGCCACCCTCGAATGGGGGGTGAAGGAGTCCTTCCGCAGCTACGTGGCGGGCATGGCCAAGGGAGAGATCACCACCGGGGGCGGGGCGGAACAGGCTGCGGACAACGGGCCGTTCACGTTCAGCGGCGGCACGGGCAGCTACGACCTCGGCACGCACTCCGTGAACACGTCCTTCCCCGGCGACGTGCGCTTCCGCTCCACGGCGCACGGCTTCGACATCAGGCTCTCGGACGTGAAACTGGTGACGGAGGGCCGTACCGGCGGCTCCATCGTCGCCGACATCACCGCGGCCGGAGAGACCCGCGACGACGTCGAACTGGCCGACCTGGACCTCTCCGAGGTGCGGCCGGGCAGCGGGGCCGGCGGTGCGATGACCTTCGCCGGCATCCCCACCACGATGACCGAGGCGGGCGCGGCGGCGTTCAACGGCATGTACCAGAAGGGCACCGTTCTCGACCCCGCCACCCTGACCGTGCAGCCCGCCGCCACCGGCGGCACCTCGGGCGGCTCGGAGAGCGGCGGCTCGGGTACGGGCGGCACGGACGGCGGCTCGGAGAGCGGCGGCTCGGACTCGGGCGGCACCGACACCGGCGGCTCGACGGGCGGCTCCGACTCGGGCGGCTCCGACTCGGGCG
>NZ_BAAHCA010000508.1:0-3531 GCF_054776295.1 Streptomyces sparsus | reverse complement strand
CTCCGCCGCGCTGCTGCGCCTCGCGGAGGCGGGCGCCGTGGTGGTGGGGGCAGACGCCGACGTGGAACGGCTCGCCCAGGGCGTGGACGCCGCCCGCTTCGCGCACGGCGGTGCCACCGTCACCGGCGAGACCGTGGACCTGCTGGACCTGGACGCCACCCGCGCGTGGGCGGACCGCACCGAGCAGGAGTTCGGACGCATCGACGGCCTGGTCCACCTGGTGGGCGGCTGGCGCGGCTCGGCCACCTTCGCCGAGACCGACCTCGCCGACTGGGACCTGCTCGACAAGCTGCTCGTCCGTACCGTGCAGCACACCTCGCTGGCCTTCGAAGGCGCTCTCAAGCGCAGCGGCAACGGCCGCTTCCTGCTGGTCAGCGCGGCCGGGGCGAGCAAGCCCACTGCCGGCAACGCGGCGTACTCCGCCGCCAAGGCCGCCGCGGAGGCCTGGACGCTGGCGCTCGGTGACGCCTTCCGCAAGGCGGGGGCCGACAGCGGACCGCCGGCCGCGGCTGCGATCCTGGTCGTGAAGGCACTGGTGCACGACGCGATGCGGGCCGAGCGACCGCAGGCCAAGTTCGCCGGCTTCACCGACGTCACGGACCTCGCCGAGTCCGTCGTCGACACCTGGACGAGGCCCGCCGAGGAAGTGAACGGAAAACGCCTGTGGCTCACACCCCAACCGTGAGGACGGACGCCAAGCGCCGCCACGACCCCCGGGTCCGCGGATTCGCCAGCGACAACTACGCGGGCGCGCACCCGGAGGTGCTCGCCGCCATGGCCCTGGCCAACGACGGGCACCAGACCGCCTACGGAGGCGACGAGTACACCGAGCACCTGCAGCAGGTCGTCCGCCGGCACTTCGGCGCCCGCGCCCAGACCTTCCCGGTCTTCAACGGCACCGGTGCCAACGTCGTCGCGCTCCAGGCGCTGACCGACCGCTGGGGCGCGGTGATCACCGCGGAGTCCGCGCACATCAACGTCGACGAGTGCGGGGCGCCGGAGCGGGTCGGCGGGCTGAAGCTGCTGACCGTGCCCACCGAGGACGGCAAGCTCACCCCTGAGCTGATCGACCGCGAGGCACACGGCTGGGACGACGAGCACCGCGCCATGCCGCAGGTCGTGTCGATCACGCAGAACACCGAACTCGGCACCGTCTACACGCCCGAGGAGATCCGCGCGATCTGCGTGCACGCCCACGAGCGGGGCATGGCCGTCCACCTCGACGGCGCGCGGATAGCCAACGCGGCGGCCTCACTCGACGTGCCGATGCGGACCTTCACCAACGTGGCCGGGGTCGACGTGCTCTCCTTCGGCGGCACCAAGAACGGCGCCGTCTTCGGGGAGGCCGTCGTGGTGCTCGACCCGGACCGGGTGCGCGCCATGAAGCACCTGCGCAAGCTCTCCATGCAGCTCGCGTCGAAGATGCGCTTCGTGTCCGTGCAACTGGAGGCGCTGCTCGCCGGCGACCTGTGGCTGCGCAACGCCTCGCACGCCAACGCCATGGCCCGGCGCCTGGAGGCGGGCGTCCGCACCGTGCCGGGCGTCGAGATCCTGTACCCGGTGCAGGCCAACGCGGTGTTCGCACGGCTGCCCCGCGAGGTCTCCGAACGCCTCCAGAAGCGCTACCGCTTCTACTTCTGGGACGAGGCCGCGGGCGACGTCCGGTGGATGTGCTCCTTCGACACCACCGAGGAGGACGTGGACGGCTTCATCGCCGCTCTCCGCGAGGAGTCCGCGACCTGACCGCCTGACCGCCCATCGCGGCGCGGGGGGTCTGACGCGCCCACTGCGGAAGGGGGCCGCCTTCCCAGGCGGCCCCCTTCGCCGTGCTCGGAACTCAGGCGGTCTGCGCGGGCAGCGGCGCGGTGCCTCCCAGGTGGGCGGGCAGCCACCAGGAGTCCTCCGGGCCCGCGGGCTGCGCCGGGTAGGCGCGCTGTGCCGACTCCAGCAGCTCCTGCATGCGTCCCCGCAGCCGCTCCGTGACGCGGGCCGCCGTCTCACCCTCCTCCGGGTGCACCGGCTCGCCGACGCGGATGGTGATCGGGAAGTGGTTGCGTCCGAAGTCGCGCTTGCGGCCCTTGGTCCACACCCGCTGGGTGCCCCACAGCGCCACCGGCAGCAGCGGCACCCCGGCCTCCTGCGCCATGCGGGCCGCGCCGGTCTTGAAGGACTTCAGGGTGAACGACTGCGAGATCGTCGCCTCCGGGAAGACGCCGATGATCTCGCCCTCCCGCAGCGCGGTGACCGCGTGCTTGTAGGCGCCCATGCCGGCGGCCCGGTCCACGGGGATGTGCTTCATGGCCCGCATCAGCGGCCCCGACACCTTGTGGCGGAAGACGGACTCCTTCGCCATGAACCGCACCAGGCGCTTCGCGGGCCGCGCGGTGAGCCCGGCGAAGACGAAGTCCAGGTATCCGATGTGGTTGCTGACCAGGACCGCGCCCCCGCGCCGGGGGATGTGCTCGGTGCCGGCGATGTCGAAGCGCAGGTCCCAGACCTTGAACAGCGTCTTCGCTGCGCCGATGACGGGGGGATAGACGATCTCTGCCATGTCGGGGGACCCTTCGTGAGGCTGCCTGGGGAGGGTTCTCCCGGCGGTGCATGCCCTGAACCTACGTTGGCGTAACTTCGCTTGCCACCCTTGAGCCTAGGAGATACACGTCACGTCACCGCCGCCGGGTGTGCGCGACCGGGTACCGTGCGGCGCCGCCCGGGAATGCGGTCCGTCCCCGGGTTGCTGTACGCGTCACGGGGCGCACACCGGCCGACACGCGAGAGGACAGCACCGTGCAGGCACCGCAGGAGCAGCCGCGACTCACCGCCGAGGCGATCGGCGTCGAGCGTCTGGGCGGTCGCGCCACCCTGGTGCAGTTCTCCAGCGCCTTCTGCCAGCCTTGCCGGGCCACCCGGCGGGTCCTGCGCGACGTCGGTGAACTGGTCACCGGGGTGGTGCACGCGGAGATCGACGCGGAGTCCCGACTGGAACTCGTCCGCGCCCTGCGCATCGAGAGCACCCCGACGGTGCTGGTGCTGGACGCCGCCGGACGGATCGTACGGAGGGCCACCGGCCAGCCCCGGAAGGCGGACGTGATCGCCGCACTCGGCGCCGTGCGGTGAGAAGCGGTGGCGGAGTGCGGGGCGGTCGGAGTGCGGAGCGGGTACCGGAGATGCGGGAGAGGAGAACGCCCATGAGCCGGTCCAGCCGGTCCGGACAGGTCAGGGTCGCCGGATCCGAGGCCCGCTTGACGTGTGAGCGGACGCCTCGTCAGGGTGGCCTCATATGGCCGGGAACCAAGCGATGAGCCCGTCGGGCTCCCTCGCAGCCACGGAGAGCACCGACGCGGCGGACGCGGGCGGGGCGCTGCTGCGCGCCGTCTTCCGCCAGCACGCGGCCGGTGTGGCGGTGATCACGGCCGTCCGCCCCGACGGCCGCCCGGTCGGTTTCACCGCCACCTCGCTGACGTCGGTGGCCGCGAGCCTGCCCATGGTCTCCTTCGGGGTCGGCACCGGTTCGTCGAGCTGGCCCGCGCT
>NZ_BAAHCA010000507.1:0-3536 GCF_054776295.1 Streptomyces sparsus | reverse complement strand
ACCGGCCGGTGGCCGGCCAGAACCACTGCCACCAGCACGCGGTACTCGGCGACGCCGCCGACCGCCGGCTGCGGCAGCGGGCCGGCCTGACCGGTGAGCTGTCCGCCGGCTGCTGCGGCCTCGCCGGCAACTTCGGCTTTGAGAAGGGGCACTTCGAGGTGTCACGGCGCTGCGCGGAGGACCAGCTGCTGCCCGCCGTCCGCGAGGCGGGACCGGACACCGAGCTGCTCGCCGACGGCTACTCCTGCCGCACCCAGCTGGAACAGCTGGCCGGGGTGCGCAGCCGGCACCTGGCGGAGGTGCTGGCGGAGGGCCTGGACCAGTCGGCGACCGGTCCGCACGACCCCGGGGCGGCGCCGGACGGACAGCGGCGACCGGAGTGAACCCCGCAGCCGCACGGTTGACGGTGTCGCCCTCCGCGTGGAGGTGGGGGTCGACGCTTGTATCGAGCGCAACTGTGTACTCGGCCTGCCCCTCGGAGGGGCAGGCCGAGCACTGCTCCCTTGTCGGCGGCCCGAAGGATGTCGCCTGGGCGCACATCGCACCCCGCGCGGATGCCGCCAAGCGGCTCGGCAGGGACTGCGGAGAGTCCGTCGCGTTCGATCGTGCCGGCGTCATCAGCGAGTAGCCCGTAGTCATGGGAAGAGGGCCTTGCACGCTGTGGAGCGCGCAAGGCCCCCGGTGACCCGTGGCGCGCGCGGGTCTGACCGATGAGGTCTCCCGGCGGTGCGCCGTGTGTGGCTTCGCGATCAGAACGGTGTTGCCCCACCGAAGGCCGAACGCCGGGTCGGATTCCCGCCGGCTTCTGATGCTGGTTCCGGCAATGCTCCACGTCATGAACCGACTTGAAGGAAACGTGGCCTTGATCACGGGCGGCAGCCGGGGCATCGGTGCCGCTGTGGCGTTACGGATGGCCGAGGAGGGCGCTGACATCGTCCTGACCTATGAGAGCAGCGCGGAACGCGCCGCCCAGGTGGTGGAGCAGATCAAGGCCAGGGGACGCCTGGCCCTGGCCGTACAGGCCGACAGCGCGGTCCCTGAGGCACTCACCGCCGCGGTGGACGAGGCCGCCGCGATGTTCGGCAGACTCGACATCCTGGTCAACAACGCTGCCGTCTTCCTCGTCGGCCCTCTTGAAGACCTGGGGCCGGCGGAGATCGATCGCACTCTGGCGGTGAACGTCCGGGCGCCGTTCGCAGCGTCCCAGGCAGCAGTGCGTCACATGGGCCGGGGCGGCCGCATCATCAGCATCGGCAGCAACATCGCCGGGCGGGCGGTCTTCCCCGGACTGGCGCTGTACTCGATGAGCAAGACGGCTCTGGTCGGGATGACGAAGGGCCTGGCCCGGGAACTCGGTCCGCGTGGAGTCACCGTCAACCTGGTGCATCCCGGCCCCACCGACACGGACACCAACCCCGCCGACGGGCCGAACGCCGAGGTGATCGCCGGCTTCACCGCCGTTGGCCGCTATGCGGAAGCGGCCGAGATCGCGGCCACCGTCGTCCACCTGGCAAGCCCGGACGGCTCGTACATCACCGGAGCCTCGATCCATGTCGACGGCGGCTTCACCGCCTGAGGGCCACCGCCCCTCGGGGGCACCGCGTACCCCGGTGACACCGCACGAACGACGGGCCCTCAGCGCGTACGACACCACGAGTCCTACCTCAGTGACCGGAACGGCGTCTGAACCGGTGTAGTGCGAGGGCATGTTCGGCAGGCTTCGGTGCGGCGTCAGTCCTCGTCGCGTGAGCCGGTCGGGCGGGCCCGGACGTGCATGCGCTCGCCCTGGGCGCCGAAGAGGCTGAGGAACTCCACCGGTCGGGTGCCCGCGTTGGCGAAGGCGTGCGGGGTCCGGGTGTCGAACTCGGCGGCCTCACCGGAGGTGAGCACGAGGTCGTGGTCACCCAGGACGAGGCGCAGCCGGCCGGAGAGCACGTACAGCCACTCGTAGCCCTCGTGCACCCGGGGTTCGGGCAGCTCGGTGCTGCCCTCCGGGCGTCCGGGCAGGATCTGCTTGTAGGCGTGCAGCCCGCCCAGGTACCTGGTCAGCGGCACGAAGGTCTGGCCGTGCCGCTTGAACGGCTGCGGATGGATGCGGGGGTCTCCGGTCGGCGGCGCGCCCACCAGTTCGTCCAGCTGCACACCGTGGGCCTTGGCCAGCGGCAGCAGCAGTTCGAGGGTGGGTTTGCGCTGCCCCGACTCCAGCCGCGACAGCGTGCTCACCGAGATGCCGGTGACCTCGCTGAGCTGCGTGAGCGTGGCGCCCCGGTCCTGCCGCAGCGCCCGCAGCCGCGGGCCCACTGCGGTCAGCACCTGCGGGATGTCGTCGTCGGCCATGCCTCTATTTGCCGACATGGCAAGCAGGTTTGTCAATCAGGTCGCGATGAGGGGGCGGGCGAAAAACGAGCAAGCATGCTTGATTGTTTCTCTCGGTGCTGCCACGCTGGCCTCCGCGTCCACCACGAGAGGGGCCCACGTGCTGCGCATCGCCAACGCCTCGGGGTTCTACGGCGACCGGTTCGGCGCCCTGCGCGAGATGCTCACCGGCGGGCCGCTGGACGTGCTCACCGGTGACTACCTGGCCGAACTGACGATGCTCATCCTCGGCCGGGACCGCCTCAAGGACCCCGCACGCGGCTACGCCAAGACGTATCTGCGGCAACTGGAGGACGGGCTCGGACTCGCCCACGAGCGGGGCGTGAAGCTGGTCAGCAACGCCGGCGGCCTCCATCCGGCCGCACTGGCCGACGCGGTACGGGAGTTGGCCGACCGGGTCGGCGTTCCGGTCCGGGTGGCGCACGTCGAGGGCGACGACCTGCTGGACCGCGGCTGGGGTGAGGGCGTGCTGACCGCCAACGCCTACCTGGGTGGTGCGGGCATCACCGCGTGCCTGCGGGCCGGCGCCGACGTGGTCGTCACCGGGAGGGTCACCGACGCCGCCCTCGTCACCGGCCCGGCCGCGGCCCACCACGGCTGGGCGGCCGACGACTTCGACGCACTGGCCGGCGCGGTCGTCGCCGGCCACGTACTCGAGTGCGGGACGCAGGCCACCGGCGGCAACTACGCGTTCTTCACCGAACTCGCCGCCCAGGGCCGCGATCTGCGGCACCCCGGCTTCCCGCTGGCGGAGATCGCCGCCGACGGCTCGGCCGTCATCACCAAGCATCCCGGCACCGGCGGCGCGGTGACGCGCGGCACCGTCACCGCCCAGTTGCTCTACGAGACGGCCGGCGCCCGGTACCTGGGCCCCGACGTCACGGCCCGGCTGGACACCGTGCGGCTCAGCGACGACGGGCCCGACCGGGTGCGCGTCGACGGGGTGCGGGGTGAGGCGCCGCCGCCGACGCTCAAGGTCGGCCTCAGCCGGCTCGGCGGCCACCGCAACGAGATCGTCTTCGTGCTGACCGGCCTGGACATCGACGCCAAGGCCGCCCTGGTCAAGGAGCAGATGGCCGCAGCGCTCGCCGCCCGCCGCCCCCGCGAGGTGCGGTGGACGCTGGCCAGGACCGGGCGGCCGGACGCCGCCGTGCAGGAGG
>NZ_BAAHCA010000506.1:0-3551 GCF_054776295.1 Streptomyces sparsus | reverse complement strand
CCTGCCCGGTTGCGGGAGGCCGGCGGCCGCCGGTGCCGCGGCGGCCCGCCGTCTGCGGGGCAGCGGCCGGTTCGGAGCCCGGGGTGCGCCGTCGGTTCACGTCGTGGTCGGTCATGAACGTTCCCCCTGTCGCTGACGCCGGTCATACCGCTCTTACCACCGGAGCCCCCGGGCACACCCATGAGTGCGGGTGACTCCGTTCAGGCCCCCGCACGGCGGAAGAGCCGGGTGCCGAGAAACATGGAGACGGAGGCGAAGGCCAGGGCGACGACCGCGCCGAGCGCCACCGTGCCACTGGTGTAGTGACCGACGAAGGCGGCCCGCACGGCGTCGACGAGGTAACGGAACGGGACGAACCGGGAGATGGTGTCGAGCCACGCGGGAGCCAGCGCCATCGGCAGCAGGATGCCGGAAAGCAGCATCGCGGGCAGGTTGACGGCGTTGATGACGGGCGCGAACTCCTGCGGCGTGCTGACCCGCATGGCGAGCGCGTACGACAGCGACGCCAGGGACATGGCGAGCACCGCGACGAAGACGAAGCCCATGAGCACACCCAGCACCGGCGCGCGCAGACCGAAGGCGACGCCGACGAGCACCAGTAGCAGGGACTGGACGAGAAGTTGCAGCACGTCGCGCAGGATGCGGCCGAGCAGGAGGGCGAGTCGGCTGACGGGGGTGACACGCATCCGCTCGACGACGCCGTACTGCTTCTCCACCAGGATGCCGAAGCCGGCGAAGGCGGCGCTGAACAGGCCGAGTTGGATCATCAGGCCGGGCACGAGCGTCTGCCAGGAGTCGCCCCGCCCGCCGAGCGGGAGTTCCTGGAGCAGCGGCCCGAAGAACATCAGGAACAGCAGGGGTTGCAGCAGGCCGAAGAGCAGTGTGACGCGGGACCGCAGTGACTGGCGGGCGTAGCGGCCGAAGATGACGGCGGTGTCGGCGAACAGGGATCGCATGGGTGAGGTCTCCTCAGACCGCGATGGGCGCGTCGTCGTGCGGTGCGGAGCCGCGGCCGGTGATGGCGAGGAAGGTGTCCTGGAGGGAGGCGTCCGATGAGCCGCCGTGCTCGGCCTTGAGGTGCGCCGCGGTGCCCTCGGCGACGATCAGGCCGTGATCGACGATGACCAGCCGGTCGGCGAGCGCGTCCGCCTCGTCCAGGTAGTGCGTGGTGAGGAAGACCGTCATGCCCAGCTCGCGGCGCAACCGGCGGACCAGCTCCCACAGTTCGGCGCGGCTGCCCGGGTCGAGCCCGGTCGTCGGCTCGTCCAGGAAGAGCAGCTCGGGGCGGTGGGGGAGGGCCATGGCGATGTCGAGCCGGCGCCGCTGGCCGCCGGAGAGGGCGGCGCACTTGCGGTCCAGCAGGTCGGTCAGGTCCAGCTCCGCGGCCAGTTCCTCGGCGCGGCTCGCGGCCTGCGTCTTCGTCAGGCGGTAGAGGCGGCCCTGCGTGGTGAGTTCCTCGCGGACCGAGATGTTGGGGTCGACGCCGCCGGACTGGGCGACGTAGCCGATGCGTGCCCGCACCCCGGCCGGGTCGGAGGCCAGGTCGCGACCCACGACGGAGGCGGTGCCGCCGGTGGGCGGCAGCAGCGTGGTGAGCATGCGCAGTGTGGTCGTCTTGCCGGCGCCGTTGGGGCCGAGGAAGCCGAGGATCTCACCGCTCTCGACGGTCAGGTCGATGCCGCGGACGGCTTCGACCGGGCCGGTCTTGGTCTCGAAGGTGCGGGTGAGCCCTGCGGTCTGGATGACGGGTGGCATGCCCCCAGGCAAACAGAGTCCGCCAAAAAGTGCAATGACTTTATTTTTCACCTCACCCCAAGAAGTTACCATGGCTGTATGACGGGTCTCAGGGAGCGGAAGAAGCAGCAGACCAGGCGCCACATCTCGGATGTGGCGACGGGCCTGTTCCTCGAGCGCGGCTTCGAGGCCGTGACGATCGCCGAGATCGCCGAAGCCGCGGACGTGTCGGTGAACACGGTCTACAACTACTTCCCCGCCAAGGAGGACCTCTTCTTCGACTGGGAGGCGGAGACGGTCGGCCGGTTCTCCGCGGTCGTGAGCGACCGCCTCCCGGGGGAGTCGGCTGCCGAGGCGGTCCTGCGCGCGCTGCGGCAGGACGTCACCGAGCGGTCGCCGCACGTCGGTCTGGTCGCCGACTACGACCGGTTCACGCACTGCATCCACTCCTCGCCCACTCTGGTGGCCAAGTTGTGGCGGATGGTCCAGCTCAGCGGCGAGGAGCTGACCCGGACGCTGGCCGCGGAGGCCGGGGCACAGCCCGGCGACCCGGAGCCGGAGCTGGTCGCCGGGCAGCTGAACCTGATGCGCGGCATCGTCTTCCGCGCCGTCGGTGACGGGATCGCCGACGGCCGGCCGGTCGACGAGGTGGCCGAGGAGGTCCTCCACCGGTTGGACGCCTACGAGAGCCTGCTGAGTGAAAAGGTGCTCAACTACGCAAGGCGGGACGCCCGGTGGGACAAGCAGATGTGATGTCCATCAGGTGAGACGTGACGCGCATCTCTTCGCCGCCCAATGGGGACTCACGGACGCTATGGTCCGGCTGAGAACACCGCCGTACGGACCGTAGAGGGGAATGCACGTGGCCAAGAAGCTCGCCGTCATCGGAGCCGGACTGATGGGTTCCGGGATCGCGCAGGTCTCCGCCCAGGCCGGGTGGGACGTGGTTCTCCGCGATGTCACCGACGAGGCCCTGTCGAGGGGCCGGGGCGGCATCGAGGCTTCGTACGCCAAGTTCGTCGGCAAGGGCAAGCTGTCGGCCGAGGACGCCGAGGCCGCACTCGGCCGCATCACCACCACCACCGACCTGGACGCGGTCGCCGACGCCGACATCGTCGTCGAGGCGGTGTTCGAGAAGATCGAGATCAAGCAGGAGATCTTCCGCACGCTGGACAAGGTCGTGGGGGAGCAGGCGGTACTCGCCTCCAACACCTCCGCCATCCCGATCACCAAGATCGCCGCGGCCACCGGCCGGCCCGAGCGGGTCGTGGGCACCCACTTCTTCTCGCCGGTGCCGATGATGCAGCTCTGCGAGCTGGTCCGGGGCCTGAAGACGAGCGACGAGACACTGGCCACCGCCCGGGAGTTCGCGGAGGGCGTCGGCAAGACCTGCATCGTCGTCAACCGCGACGTCGCCGGCTTCGTCACCACCCGCCTGATCACCGCGCTGGTCGTCGAGGCGGCCAAGCTGCACGAGTCCGGAGTGGCCACGGCCGAGGACATCGACACCGCCTGCAAGCTGGGCTTCGGCCACGCCATGGGACCGCTGGCGACCGCGGACCTGACCGGCGTGGACATCCTCATGCACGCGGCCGACAACATCTACACCGAGTCGCAGGACGAGAAGTTCGCCGCACCCGAGCAGATGCGCCGCATGGTCGACGCCGGTGACATCGGCCGCAAGAGCGGCGAGGGCTTCTACCGGTACTGAGAACGGCGCCGGACCGGTGGCGCGCCCGCCCGCGCCACCGGCCGGGGCGGCGCGCCACTGACGGGCTGTCGAACGAGACGGCGGGCCGGTCGGCGTACCGTCGTAT
>NZ_BAAHCA010000505.1:0-3558 GCF_054776295.1 Streptomyces sparsus | reverse complement strand
GCGGCAGTCCGGTCGCCGCGCCGACGGTGGAGCGCAGCCAGCGGGCGACGCCCTCGGTGCCGGGCCCGGCGTGGAGCACGGTGTGCTCGTCGAGCGTGGTGGTGGCGCCTGTGGTGAGGCCGTCGGGTGGGCCGCTCGGTGCGGGCACCAGGCCGGGGTGCGGGCCGGTCGCGGGGGTGTCCGGGTGCGGTCCGGTTGCGGAAGTGTCCATGGGTCAATCCTTCACCGCGCCGCCGAGTCCGGAGACCAGGCGCCGCTGTACGAGAACGAAGAAGACGAGGACGGGCAGGGTCATGACGGTGGAGGCCGCCATCACGCCGCCCCAGTCAGGGGTGTCGGTGTCGAAGAAGACCAGCAGGGCCATCGGCAGCGTGGAGTTCTCGGTGGCGCTGATGATGAACGACTTGGCGAACAGGAAGTCGTTCCAGGCGGAGATGAACGAGAACACGCTGACCGCGGCCAGGCCGGGGAAGACGAGCGGGAAGAGGATCTGCCACAGGAACCGGGCGCGGCTGGCGCCGTCGATGTAGGCCTGTTCCTCCAGGGCTTCGGGCACGGCCTTGACGAAGCCGCGCAGCATCCAGATGGCGAACGGCAGCGAGAAGGCGAGGTGCGGGAGGATCAGGGAGCCGAGGGTGTTGAGCAGTCCGGCGTCGCGCATCAGGAAGAACATCGGGATGGTGAGCGCCTCGATGGGCACCATCTGGGCGATGAGGAACATGATGAGCAGCGTGGTGCGGAACCGGAAGCGGAACCGGGTGACGGCGGTGGCCGCCAGGAACGCGATCAGGGTGGAGGCCACCACGACGGTGCCGGCCACCAGCAGGCTGTTGAGGAAGTAGCGCGCGAAGTCCTGCTGTTCGAAGACCCGCCGGAACGAGTCCAGGGACGGGCTGAGCGTCCAGGGGCGCGGTTGGGTGGACTGCACCTCACCGGCCGGCTTGAACGCCGACAGCACCATCCAGTAGAGCGGGAACGCGACGACGGCCGCGATGAGCAGCGCGGCGGTCTCGGCCGCCAGCCGCCAGGGCTTCTTGATGCGGAAGGCCATCACAGCTCCTCTCCCTTGCGTCGGATCAGTCGCAGGTAGACGAGCGTCACGGCGAGCAGGATCAGCAGCATGACCACGCCGATGGCCGAGCCGAGGCTGTACTGCGAGGAGGCGAAGGCCTTCTGGTAGGCGTAGACGTTGAGGACGAGGTTCTGTCCGGCGATGCCGCCGCCGCCCGTCATCACGTAGATCTGGGTGAAGATCTTGAAGTCCCAGATGATCGACTGGATGGTGACGACGATGAGGATCGGCCGCAGCATCGGCGCCATGATGCTGCGCCAGGTCCGCCAGGTGGACGCGCCGTCGAGTGAGGCGGCTTCGAGCACCTCACCGGGGATGGCGCGGATGCCGGCGTACATGGTGACCATCACGAACGGGAACGAGCACCACACGACGGCGAACAGGACGAGGGCGAAGGCGCTGTAGCGCCCGTAGGTCCAGGAGAAGTCGGTGAGGCCGAGCAGTTTGTTGACCGGGCCGAAGTCGGCGTCGAAGAGGAAGACCCAGACGGTGGAGCCGGTGATGGCCGGGGTGGCCCAGGCGCCCATCGAGGCGACCATGAGCAGCAGCCGGGGCACGGCGCGGACGCGGGTCAGCAGTACCGCCAGGGCGCAGCCGACGGCCAGCGTGGAGACCACGCAGGCGGCGGCGAAGACGACGGTGGCGGTGAGCACGCTCCAGAACTGGCGGTCGCCGAACAGTTCGGCGTAGTTGCCCAGTCCGCGGAACGTGGTGGGTGCACCGCCGCTGACCTGGGCCTGGGTGTACTCCAGGAAGGAGATCAGGCCCAGTTGGTAGATCGGGTAGACGAGCAGTCCGGCGAGGACGACCAGCGCGGGGGCGAGATAGAGCCAGGGCGTCCAGGCGCCCCCGCGCGGTCCGGCGGTGGTGCGGGCCATCGAGTCAGCCCGCGGCCTTCTGGAAGGCGTCGTTCATCTTCTCGGTGGCGTCCTCTGCGGCGGCGTCGACGTCCTTCCGGCCGCTGGCGACCTCCTGGAACATCGTCGGCAGGACCTGGCCGGCGTCTATCTGGCCCCAGGCGGGAGTGGCGGGTACGAACTTGGCGCCGGACTGGAGGGTGCGCACGAAGGGCTCGACGAACGGCTCGTCGGCGGCGACCTCTTCACGGGTGTCGGAGAAGGTCGGCAGGAAGCCCATGGCGTCGAACAGCTTGCGCTGGGTCTCCTTGCCGGCGAGTTCCTGCATGAGGTCGACGGCCAGGGTGCGGTGCGAGCTGCTCTTGAGCACACCGACGTTGTTGCCGCCGGCGAAGGCGGGCGCGATGTCGCCCTCCTGCACGCCGGGCAGCGGCACGACCGCGTACTTGCCCTTCACCGGGCCGTCCTCCATGGCCTGCCGGCTGAAGTCGCCGCCGAGCACCATGCCGGCCTTGCCGGCCGCGAAGGTCTGCACGTTGTCGTTGCCGCCCATCTCGGCGCACTTGTCGGCCGGGCAGTTGTCGGTGCCGAACAGGTCGGTGTAGGCCTTGATGCCCTTCTTCGCCTCGGGGCTGTCGAGGGCGGCGGTGTACGTGCCGTCCTTCTCCTCGGCGAGTTCGCCGCCGTGGGCCCAGATGAACGGCATCGCGCCGTAGGTGTTGGCGCCGCCGACCATCAGGCCGTACAGCTCGGGGCGTTCCTCGCGGATCGTGCGGGCGGTGGTGGCGACCTCGTCGAGGGTCTTGGGCACCTTCAGGCCGAGGTCGTCGAAGACGTCGGTGCGGTAGTACAGGGCCCGCACGCCGACGAACAGCGGGGCGCCGTAGACCTTGCCGTCCACGGTGACGGAGTCCTTGGCCGCCGGGTCGGTGTCCGCGGCCTCGTCCCAGGCGGCGAACTCCTTGCTGATGTCGGCCAGTCCGCCGTCGGCGACGTAGCCGGCGGTGTCGGTGTTGCCGTACTCGATGAGGTCGGGCGCCGAGGAGGGGTCGTTGAAGGCGGCCTTCATCTTCTCCGCGCGGCTGTCGACCGGGATGTACTGCACGTCGACCTTGACGCCGTCGTGCCGTTCGGTGAACGCGCTGACGGCGGAGTCGACGACCTCGGCCTTGGGCTTGTTGTTGACCTCCTGGAACAGCCACACCCGCAGGGTGCCGCTCTTCTTGTCCTCGGTGGCCTCGTTGCCGGAGGAGGTGCTGGGGGCGCATCCGGTGGCGGTGAGCCCTGCCAGGGCGAGGGCGGCCACGGGGACGGCGAGGCGGGCGGAGAGGCGGCGGGTACGGGCCGGCGGCATCGGGGAGGGGACGCGGGCGGAGAGTTTCATGGGTGGTACTCCCGGCGGATCGGTGTTGCAGCATGCGCAACGCGTGTTTCGTGCTGCACAACTTCGCTGGAGGTTAAGGCGCCGGTAGGCACACCGACAAGAGGTCTCGACCAATTTGTGACGTGTGCGGGCACCCCGTGCAACAGAAGAAGCCCGGCCCCGCGCGGCGCTCGCGCTGCGGGACCGGGCGGGCACTGGCCGCTACCGGATGGCGCCGGGGCCGGAAGCCGGCGCCGGTCGAACCG
>NZ_BAAHCA010000504.1:0-3566 GCF_054776295.1 Streptomyces sparsus | reverse complement strand
GGGCGCGCCCGCAGCCGTCCGGCGGGTGGAGCGGGGCTCCCGCCGTCCCCGCCGCCTCAGCCCTCCGAGCGCACCACGCCCACCGGGCAGGAGACACCGGTGCCGCCGATGCCGCAGTAACCGGCGGGGTTCTTGTCGAGGTACTGCTGGTGGGCGGCCTCGGCGGGGTAGAAGGGGGCGTGCTCGGCGGGCCGGATCTCGGTGGTGATGTCGCCGTAGCCGGAGGCGGCGAGCATGCGCTGGTAGGACTCGCGGGACGCCTCGGCCTCCTTCTGCTGGGCGGGGCTGTGCGTGTGGACGGCGGAGCGGTACTGGGTGCCGACGTCGTTGCCCTGCCGGAAGCCCTGGGTCGGGTCGTGGGACTCCCAGAACAGCTTCAGCAGCTGCCCGTAGCTGACCTTCGCCGGGTCGAAGACGACCCGCACGGCCTCGGTGTGGCCGGTGCGGCCGGAGCAGACCTCCTCGTACGTCGGGTGGGGCGTGTGGCCGCCCTGGTAACCGACGAGCGTGGTCCAGACGCCGTCACGCTGCCAGAAGACGCGCTCGGCACCCCAGAAGCAGCCCATGCCGAAGTCGGCTGTCTCCAGGTGCTCGGGGTACGGGCCGACGAGCGGGTTGCCCAGCACGGTGTGGCGGTCGGGAACCTCGAAGATCGGCTCCGGGCGGCCCTTCAGGGCCTCCTCGGGGATGGGCAGCTGCTTCTTGTGGTGGCTGAACAGCATCGTTGCTCCTTGGCGCTTCGTCTCGGCGTCGTCGTCATCGGCCGGCGTCGTCCTGCTGCCGTCCTGGGTGTCGCGGGCCTGCTGGGGTGTCGCGGTGCTGCCGTCCTGCCGTCCTGCCGGGTGCCGGGTGCCGGGTTCCGGGGGCCGGGCGGTCAGTGCGGCGGCGGGGTCGTGGCCGGGGTGCCGCCCTGGCTCTCGTAGCCGGCGACGGCGAGGGCCCGGTAGGCGGCGTACTCGCCGACCGGGTTCCCGCCCTCGACCCACGGGGTGGCCCCCACATAACCGTCGACGACCCGCAAAGCTTCCATCGCCTCCTCGTACCGCTCGGCCCGCACCAGGAAGCACAGCAGCATGTGCAGCACGTGCGGGCGCACCGGGTGGTCGTCGGCCACACCGTCCACGGCGAACTCGGCCGCCTCGATCGCGTCCTCGACGACCTTGCTCTGGTACATGCCGCGGACCAGCTCGGCGTCGGGCAGGTGCGCGTGGACGGCGAACAGCGGCAGCGCCGGCAGCAGGCTGCCGGGCGGCGCGGAGGCGGCGGCGCGCTCCGCGAAGGCGTAGGCCTCCTCACGCGAGCCGTGCCACTTCTCCGACCAGTACGGCAGGGCCGCCAGGTGCGCGCCCATGTGAGCCCGGGTACGACGGGTGACCTCGTGCCACAGCGCCTCGAAGTCCGCCTTGCGATAGCCCAGGGCCCGCGCGACGAACAGTTCGGTGATGAACGGCGTCGGGTCGGCGTCGGCGAGTGCGGCGGCCTCGTGGGCCACGTTGCGCGCCTCCTCCAGGATGATGCGGTGATCGGCGGAGTCCGGGTCGGCGAGGGCCTGCCAGACGAGGAACTGGGCGTACACCTGCGCGCCGCCCACGTCCTGCGGGCGCTCGCTGCGCCAGTCGCGCAGCCAGCGGGCGTCCTGCCCGGGACCCCGGGACGCCCCGCCGCCGGAGAGGGCGTCCCCGGCGGACTTGTCGAAGGAGACGCCGCCCGGCTCGGTCGGTGCCGTCCCGCCCCCGTCCCCGGCGGCCGCACGGTTCGAGGCGAGTTCCACCGCCGCCGCACCGGCCAGCGACTGCACCCGCTGCCACCGCAGCTCCACCTGCTCGGCCGAGTCACCCGTCAGGGCGAGCAGCTGCGCCACCGGACGCCAGTCCTGGGTGCGCTGGGTCTCGCTCAGCGCGTCGACCAGTTCGTCGTCAGGGCCGGGCAGCCGCACGTCGAGCTGCTCGACGGGCACGAAGCCGTAGGCCTGGGGGTCGTCGGCCCTGAGCATGCCCAGGCCCGCCCCCTTCACGGCCATGCGCCGCCGGAGGAACGGGACGAGGAAGAAGCCGACGACGGCGCCGACGAGCAAGAGGGACAGCAAGAACTCCATGGTTCCACGGTACGGCGCATTAGGCTCGACCCATGAGCCACCAGCACTTCGAGACCGTAGCGATCCACGCCGGGCAGAAGCCGGACGCCCTCACGGGTGCCGTCGTCCCGCCGATCCACCAGGTCTCCACCTACAAACAGGACGGCGTCGGCGGCCTGCGCGGCGGTTACGAGTACAGCCGCTCGGGCAACCCGACCAGGACGGCGCTGGAGGAGAACCTCGCCGCCCTGGAGGGCGGCAGCCGCGGCCTGGCGTTCGCGTCCGGCCTCGCGGCCGAGGACTGCCTGCTGCGGACCATGCTCGTTCCCGGCGACCACATCGTCATCCCCGACGACGCCTACGGCGGCACCTTCCGCCTGTTCGCGAAGGTCGCCGAACGCTGGGGCGTGAAGTGGTCCGTCGCCGACACCTCGAACCCGGACTCGGTGCGCGAGGCCCTGCGGGACAACACCAGGGCCGTGTGGGTGGAGACGCCCAGCAACCCGCTGCTCGGCATCACCGACATCGCGATGGTCGCCGACATCACCAGGACGGCCGGGGCCCGCCTGGTCGTGGACAACACCTTCGCCAGCCCCTACCTCCAGCAGCCGCTGGCGCTGGGCGCGGACGTCGTCGTGCACTCCACGACGAAGTACATGGGCGGGCACTCCGACGTGGTCGGCGGCGCGCTGGTGACCTCCGACGCCGCGTTCGGCGAGGAGCTCGCGTTCCACCAGAACGCCATGGGCGCCATCGCCGGGCCGTTCGACGCGTGGCTGGTGCTGCGCGGCATCAAGACGCTCGCGGTGCGGATGGACCGGCACAGCGCCAACGCCGCACGCATCGCGGAGGCGCTGGTCGCGCACCCGAAGGTGACCGAGGTGTACTACCCGGGCCTGGAGACGCACCCGGGCCACGAGGTCGCGGCCAAGCAGATGCGGTCCTTCGGCGGCATGGTGTCGTTCCGGGTCGCCGGTGGCGAGCAGGCGGCCGTCGACGTCTGCAACCGTGCCCAACTCTTCATCCTGGGCGAGTCGTTGGGCGGCGTGGAGTCGCTGATCGAGCACCCCGGCCGGATGACGCACGCCTCGGTCGCGGGCTCGGCGCTGGAGGTCCCCTCCGACATGGTGCGGCTGTCCGTGGGCATCGAGTCGGTGGACGACCTGCTGGCCGACCTCACGCAGGCCCTCGGCTGACACCCGGCCCGCGTTCGACGGCACCATCACCGGCCCGGAGGGGCCTCACCGCCCCGAGGCCCCTCACCACCGCAACGGAAGGCCCCGCAACCCGTGCGGGGTCCCTCACCACCCGTACGGCGGCGGCGTCATCGTCTCGGGTGGCGTCTCCCAGGGGCGGGTGGTGGCGGCCCAGACGGTGAAGGCGAAGGCGGCCAGCGCCAGCAGCGTCCACAGCACCGTCAGTGCGGCGCGGCGCCGGTGCAGCAGGCGTCGGCCGACGTCCGCCGCCCGGTCGCCCAGGTCCGGCGGCAGCG
>NZ_BAAHCA010000503.1:0-3567 GCF_054776295.1 Streptomyces sparsus | reverse complement strand
CTGTGCGGAGATGCCGGGCCGCCCCTGCCTCCGCCACGGGCCCGCTTGCCCGGCGGCCGGGCCCGTGCCCGCCCGGGACCCGCGGGCCCTGCCAGAGGCGGGAGGGGCCCTAGGTGCGGAAGGGGCCCGTCACCTCGTAGGTGATGCCGCCGGAGGAACTGCCGCTGGTGCCGCGCTGGCTGGAGAAGTACAGCCGCCGCCCGTCCGGGGAGAACGCCGGGCCGCAGATCTCCGAGGACGACTGGCCCTGGATGCGCAGGAACGGGGACACGACGTCCTGCGGAGTGATGACGCAGATCTCCATGTTGCCGCCGTCCTCGGCGACGTAGAGGTCACCGGAGGAGGTGCCGGTGATGTTGTCCACACCGGTCAGCGGGGCCGAGCCGGACACCAGGCTGTCGTCGTAGGCCAGCTGGTAGGTGTTGCTCACCACGTCCAGCCGCCACACCCGGTTGTCGCCCTTGGTGGTGAACCAGACCTTGCCGTCCGCGTAGTGGCAGCCCTCGCCGCCGTTGAACCGCTTGGCGCCCGACACCTGGTCACGGGTGGGCGTGGCACCGGAGGGGTCGGGCACGTTCGCCCAGCTGAACGAACCCGAGGTGGCCGAACCGGCCCGCAGCACCTGGAGCCGCCCGGAGGCCAGGCTGCCCCAACTGGTCGGCACGAAGCGGTAGAGGCAGCCGTTGGAGACGTCCTCGGTCAGGTAGAACACGCGGCGGACCGGGTCGGCCGCGGCGGCCTCGTGCTTGAAGCGGCCCATGGCGTCCCGCCGCACCGCCGCGTTGACGCCCCGGGGATCGGTCTCGTAGACGTAGCCCCGGTCCACCTCCTCGCAGGACAGCCAGGTGTTCCACGGTGTCGCCCCGCCCGCGCAGTTCTGCCGGGTGCCGGACAGGATCCGGTAGGCGGAGGTGATCGATCCGGACGAGTTGAAGCGCACCGCGCTCGCGCCGCCGCCCGGGTTGATCTCCGAGTTGGACACGTAGATCCAGCCGCCGCCGTCGGGGAAGCAGGCGCCGCCGTCGGGTGCGCGGTGCCAGGTGTAGGACGTGCCCGCGACCTGCTGGCCCGATCGGGCGATCACCCGGCTGGTGAAGCCCGCCGGGAGCTGGATGCCGTTGCTGTTCGCCGCGCCGAGCGGCCCGTACGGGCCCGTGCCCGGCTGCGCGGGGGCGGCGTAGGCGGCGCCGCGCATCAGGGTGCCACCGAAGGCCGCAGCCGAGCCACCGGCCACCGCTCCGCGCAGAAAGGTACGACGTTCCACGGTTACCTCACCGAAGTCGTCCGACGCCGCGGCCGGCCGGCTGCGGATGGAAGCGCTTCCGGAAGGTAGGCCCGCGACGTGGCCGGACCGGCAACGGACAATGAACCGGCCGTGCCCATCGCGGGCACGGCCGGTTCATCACGGGGGATCCCGAGGGGGAGCCTTCGTCGGTCAGGTCCTCAGATCGAGACGCCGTTCGACCGGAGGTAGGCCAGCGGGTCGATGTCGGAACCGTAGGACGGGCCGGTGCGGACCTCGAAGTGCAGGTGCGGGCCGGTGCTGTTGCCGGTGGAACCGGCCAGGCCGATCTGCTGCCCGCCGCCGACGCTCTGTCCCGCGCGCACGGACAGCGAGGACAGGTGGGCGTACTGGCTGTAGCGGCCGTCGGAGTGCTTGATGACGACCTCGTTGCCGTACGCGCCGCCCCAGCCGGCGGAGACCACGGTGCCGGAGGTGACGGCCTTGATCGGGGTGCCGGTGCTGACGGAGAAGTCCACACCGGTGTGGTAACCGCTGGACCAGCTGCCACCGGAGGCCCGGTAGGCGGTGCTGGGCGACGCGGCGACCGGCGAGGCGTAGCCGGTGCTGCTGGCGGGCTTCGCCTGCGGCTGCGGAGCCTTCTTCTGCTCGACCTTCGGAGCCGGCGCGGGCTTCTCGGCCTTCGGCTTCTCGACCTTCGGCTTCTCGGCCTTGGGCTGCGCCGGCTTCGGCTCGGCCTTGGGCTGCTCGGCCTTGGGCTGGGCGGCCTTCGGCTGCTGAGCCTGGCCACCGGACTGCTGAGCGTGGCCGCCGCCGTCGACGTCCAGCCGCTGACCGGGGAAGATCAGGTTCGGGTTGCCGCCGACCGTCTCGCGGTTGTCCTCGTACACGGTCTGCCAGCCGCCGGAGACGTTCTTGGCGGTGGCGATCTTGTGCAGGGTGTCACCGCTGACCACGGTGTAGGAGGCGCTGCCGCTGCTGGGCTTCGGCGCTGCCTTCGGTGCGGCCTTCGGGGCCGGAGCGGACTGCTGCTTCGGCTCCTGCGCCTTGGGCTGCTCCCGCTCGGCCTTCTGCTTGGGCGCGGCCTGCTTGGCGGGCGCGGCCTGGCCGTCGGGGTTGATGTCGGGGGCGCCGCTGTCCTTGCTCAGCCCGGCACGGGGGCCGCAGACCGGCCAGGCGCCCGGGCCCTGCATGTCGAGCAGCTTCTCGGCGGCGGCTATCTGCTGGTCCTTGGTGGCGAGGTCCGCCCGGGGGGCGTACTGGGTGCCGCCGGCCGCGACCCAGCTGGACTGCTGGAACTGCAGTCCGCCGTAGAAGCCGTTGCCGGTGTTGATCGACCAGTTGCCGGTGCTCTCGCACTCGGCGACCTTGTCCCACACGGAGACGGGGGCGGCGTTCGCGGTGCCCGCGCCGACCAGCGGCACGGCGACTCCGGCGCCGCCGGCGGTGAGGGCCAGCGAGACGCGGGTGACCTGACGGGAAATCAGCGGGTTACGCGGACGACGGTGGCGACCACGAGACATAGGTGTGTCCTCTCCTACGCCTACGAGGTGAGCTGTCGGATTCGGACAGGAGATGCCCGGCCATTTCCCACCGCACACGGTGCAATCGCTCCGTGCGGTGAGGCGTGGCTTCACCCCAAGCCGCGCCGCCCGGTATGGACGACTCGGCGCTTACCTGGTTCCCCCGCTCCTGCCGTATGGAACTTGAGTTTCCCCCGGCCGGTGGCAGGATTCGGCGTTCCCGGCTGAGGGACCTCCGCATGAGATGCAGTGGCGGAGGAACCGTAGACACAACGATTTGGCCGACACAAGCGGCGTGCGTGCTCCCGCCCTTCGCGCCCGGCGTGACCACCGGTTATTCACCACGTTATGCGGTGGATCTTCCTCTGAGAGTGAACCCGAAGACCTAGCATGTCCACTTAAAGACCCTGCTGAGCAGGGCAATTGACGCGCCGGTGAATTAAACCCTCGGCGGTGCAATTGCACCGGTCGGCCATGCTGTGACTCCGGTCACCCGGATCGGGTGACACGCCTTTATATCGTCCCAATAGGGACCTCTTGTGTCTGACGTCGCGTCACGTCACATGTCACGCCGGGTCTTGGTGCCTGTAAAGAATGTCCGCTTTGGTGCTTGAAGCCCGGAGTGTCGCTTGGCGAACTGTCCGGTTCGCCCGTGTCCGCACCTGTGTGCCCCCGTTGGGTGGCCGGTCGGCGCCGGACGCCGCGCACGGTCACCGGTGCCGCTGGGCGGCGGTCCCGGGAGCCGCCCGGCAAGGCCGCCCCCCACTCCCCGGCCGGCTCTCCCACGGCCGCGGAGCAGTG
>NZ_BAAHCA010000502.1:0-3568 GCF_054776295.1 Streptomyces sparsus | reverse complement strand
CCTGCCGCAGGTCCGCGTGGAGCGCCTCCCGGTCCGGGTCCGGCAGCTCCGGGGCGGCCGGCGACGTGCCGGTGCCGTCGACGGCCGGAGACGGCAGCCGCTCGGCCCGCCACCGGTACCAGCCCTCGACCAGTTCGCCGGGGGAGTCGCGGGCGTCCCGGAACAGGGCGTCCAACTCCGCGCGGACCGCCGGGTCCCGCCACAGCAGCCAGGCCAGGTTCTCCGCCATGGTCGCGAACGTCTCCGGGTCCGGCTCGTGGTCCATCGCGTCGAGCAGCGCCGACGCCGCCCACTGCTGGTCGTCGGCGAACGGCAGGATCGCCGCAGTCGCGCGGCGGACCTCCGGGTCGTCGCTGCCGAGGTCGGCGGAGTACCGCGCGATCTGTTTGCGGATGCGCTGCCGGCCGAACACGCGTATGACCTCCGAGGGTGAGCGGGACGCCCACTCTACGGGCCGGGTCGCCGTCGCCGTCCGGGGCGTCGCTCAGCTGCCGATCGTCAACCCGTGCCGGGCGCCGCCCCGGCTCAACGCCGCGTCCCGTACCAGGTCGTGGGCGTGGCGGAACGTGGTGTCGTCGGGCTTCGCGGCGAGCGCCCGGGGCAGGTTCACCAGCTCGAACCGGGGCGACGACGCCATCAGGTGCGGTACGAACTCCGCCTTGGCGACCCGCCACGTCCCGCCCCGGACGCTCGGCGGCTCGAAGCGGAACCGGGCGGCGGAGCCCATGCTGCCTCTGGGGTCCTTCATCACCCCGGCGATCTGGTCGCCCATGCCGTAGACGACCCACGTGCCGTTGACCTTCTCGTAGGCCTGCGGCACGTGGGCGTGGGTGCCGAGCACGAGGTCGATGTCGCGACGGCCGCCGTCGGTGGAAGCGGTGAGCGTGCGGGCCAGGGCCATCTGTGCGGTGTCCGGCTCCTCCTGCCACTCCGTGCCCCAGTGCATGCTCACCACCACCACGTCCGCTCCCGCCCGGCGGGCCGCCCTGGCGTCGGCGATGATCCGGTCCGGGTCGGTGAGGTTGACGAGCCACGGCTTGCCGGCGGGCACCGGGATGCCGTTGGTGCCGTAGGTGTAGGCCAGTTGGGCGACCCGCGCGTCGCCGGCCCGGACGATCACCGGCCGGTTGCGTTCCGCTGCGGACCTGGCCGAGCCGACGTGCCGCAGCCCGGCCCGGTCCATCGCGTCCAGCGTGCGGGTCACACCGGCGACGCCCGCGTCGAGCGTGTGGTTGGAGGCGGTCGAGCAGGAGTGGTAACCGGTGTCCTTGATGGCCTGGGCGATGTGCGGCGGGGTGCGGAAGGTGGGGTAGCCGGTGAAGGGGCCGCCGTCGGCGCCGAAGACCGTCTCCATGTGGCAGATCGCCAGGTCGGCCTGCGCGACGACGGGCTTCGCCCCGGCCAGCATGCGTCGGAAGTCGTGGCCTTCGCCGTCGGCGTCCTCCCACGCCTGCTGGATGATCGAGTCGTGCGGCAGGATGTCGCCGGTCGCCACCAGGGTGAAGCCCTCGGTCGGCGGCGGTCCCCCGGCCGGCGCGGCCGGCTGCGGGGAGCCCTTGCCGGCGGCCGGCAGTTCGGGCGGCGCCTCCGGGGCGGCCGTGCCGCACCCGGACAGGGGACTCAGGAGGCCGACGGCGAGCAGCGCGCCGGCGAAGCGGGTGTGCAGTGCCATGGGACCACTCCGCATGTGGGATCAATGGATAATCCCACTTATGCGTGCGGCGCGGTGGTTCCGCCGGGAGCCGTGCCGCGCGGTCCCCGGAACGGGCCACCCCTCCCACTCGTACGGGCGTGCCACCGCCTGCGCGGGGACCGGCGGATGCCGTCGGCCCCGGTCGTACGAGGACACCGAGGGTTCGGTCTCACTCGGGTTCCGGCGCCTCGGGACGCGTCACGCGGATCTTCGACTGCTTGTGCGGCAACTCGTCCCAGTCCGTCATGGCACGCGCCTCCAGACCGTGCGCCCGGGCCAGGGCGATCAGGGTCTCGGTGCGGTAGTAGAAGTCCTCCCGCAGCACCTGGTGCTCGGTGCCCTCGGTGCGGTTGTACGTGAAGTCGAAGAACCCGCCCGGCGCGAGTACCCGGCCCACATGGCCCAGGCACTCGTCGATGATCTCCACCGGAGTGTGCGAGAACACGCTGTGCGCGTGCACGACGGTGAACCAGCCGTCGGGCAGGTGCGCGAGCCGCAGGTCGCGGACGAGCGTCAGGTAGGGCCGCTTCTCCTGGAGCCGTTCGCGCGCCAGCGTGTCCTGCGCGGCGAGCAGGATCTCGGGTGAGATGTCCACGCCGTGGTAGGCGCCCGGGCCCAGGTGGGCGATGAACAGCCGTCCCGCGCGCAGGTTCCCGCAGCCGATCTCCAGCATCCGGTCGTCGGCGGACAGCCCGTGCCCGCACAGGTAGTCGAACTGCATGCGGCCCAGCGCCAGCCACCGTTCGTGGGTCGCGCTGCCCACCGCCGCCTCCGGGTTGCGGGACGTGTCGGAACGCATCACCGCCCGGTAGTAGGCCACGTGGTCGCCCCCGGTCCGGCGCTCCAGCCGCCAGTCCCGCAGCCGGCGCCGCAGGTGCGGCACGACCCGGCCGGGGTGCCGCAGGGCGTAGCGCAGTTGGTGACGGAGTGACGTCCGGTCGTGGTGCTGCGGTTTCCGCATGGCAGTGCCTCTCCTTCGGACATGCTGGTACGTCGGCGGCCCCGCTGTGGCAGGTGTCCGCCTCCATGGTGCTGGGCGACGTCCGCCGGCGGCGCCCGCCACCACCAAGACGGCTCTCGGGAGGCCCTTGTGGCGGAGGAACTGGCGGCCATGCCGCTCGACTGGCAGCGAGCGCTGGCGATCGTGGCCCATCCGGACGACCTGGAGTACGGCGCGGCAGCGGCCGTCGCGAACTGGACGAGCGCCGGCAAGGACGTCGCCTACCTGCTGGCCACGCGCGGCGAGGCCGGCATCGACACGCTCGACCCGGCAACGGCGGCCCGGGTGCGGGTGCGTGAGCAACTGGCCGGCGCGGCAGCCGTCGGCGTGGGCACCGTGGAGTTCCTCGACCACCCGGACGGTGTCATCGAGGAGGGTGTCGCACTGCGGCGCGACCTGACCGCGGCCATCCGGCGGCACCGCCCGGAACTGGTGATCACCCTCAACCACGAGGACACCTGGGGAGCCGAGGGCTTCTGGAACACCCCCGACCACCGAGCCGTCGGCCGGGCCGCGCTCGACGCCGCCGGGGACGCGGGCAACCGGTGGATCTTCCCCGAGCAGCTCACCCGGGACGGCCTGGAGCCGTGGAACGGCGTGCGCTGGGTCGCGTCGGCGGGGGCTCCCGGACCCACCCACGCACAGCAGGTCGGAGACGAGGACGTGCGGCGGGCCGTCACCTCACTGGCCGAACACCGCACCTATCTCAGTGCGCTCAGCGACCAGGACCCCGCCGAGTACGCCCGCGGCTTCGTCGACATGATGCTCGGCGGCAACGCCGTGCGCACCGGTGGCCGCCGGGCCCTCACCTTCCGCCTCCACCCCCGGTAGCGTGCGGCGGGCCGTCGCGACGCGCGGCGGTCCGGTCCGGCCGT
>NZ_BAAHCA010000501.1:0-3569 GCF_054776295.1 Streptomyces sparsus | reverse complement strand
GGTCCGGGCCCGCCGGGCTGATCGGGGCGGGCGACGGCGCCTCCGCCGGCGCGGGGGCGCCGGTGCTCTCGCGCACCGTCAACTCCGGCGGCAGCAGCACCACTTCGTCGGAACCTCGGCCCTTGAGCTTGGCGACGATCTGCTCCACGGCGTACCGGCCCATCTCCTGCGCGGGCACAGCGACGGAGGTCAGCGGCACCGACGCGTGCGCGGCGACCTGGTCGGGGCAGATGGCCATCACCGAGACGTCCTCCGGCACCGCCCGCCGCTGCTGCCGCAGCAGTGCCAGCAGCGGATCGGTGGCGGCCTCGTTCTGCACGACGAACGCCGTGACCCCGGGGCGCTCCTCGTAGATCCTCGCCAGCGTCGCGGCGACCCCGGCGTAACTGCCCTCGCAGGGCCGGTGCAGCAGGCGCAGTCCCAGCTCCCGGCTGCGTTCCCGCAGGCCGTTCAGGGTGCGTTCGGCGAAGCCGGTGCGACGTTCGTAGACGGCCGGGGCCTCGCCGATCACGGCGATCTCCCGGTGCCCCAGCCCGGCCAGGTGCTCGGCGCACAACGCGCCGGCCGCCGCGAAGTCCAGGTCCACACAGCTGAGGCCGGTGGTCTCGGCGGGCAGGCCGATCAGCACGGCCGGCCAGCCGGTCTGCCGCAGGGGTGGCAGACGGTCGTCCTGCAACTCGACGTCCATCAGGATCATCGCGTCGGCCAGCGCACTGCCCTCGATCCGGCGGACCGCCGCGGGGCCCTCCTCGCCGGTGACGAGCAGCACGTCGTATCCGTAGGTGCGGGCGGTGGTGGCGACGGCGATCGCGATCTCCATCATCACCGGCACGTACATGTCGGTACGCAGCGGCACCATGAGTGCGATGATGTTCGAGCGGTTGCTGGCGAGAGCCCGCGCCCCCGCGTTGGGGTGGTACCCGAGCGTGGCGATGCTGTGCTCGACCCGCTCGCGGGTGGCTGCGGAGATGGACCGCTTGCCGCTGAGGACGTAACTCACCGTGCTGGAGGAGACTCCGGCATGCTGAGCGACATCAGCGAGGGTGACCATGCGGCTCTCCCAGGCTAGTGAAGCGCATCGATTCCTACGACCTCGACTCTAGGACGGCTGCGGGCGGTTGTCCAGACCATCCGTCGAAGCGCTTCGACGCCCCCCGCCGCACTCGGCCGGCTTCGCGACCTCACCCGTGTCCGCATCCCGCGCGCACACCCTGGTGGACGAGGTGTCACCGCGATGGACGATGACGACTGCCGCGAGGCCGACGGCCAGGCCGAGAGCGGTCTGCGGACCGAACGTCTCGCCGAACATGAGGGCTCCCCAGACTGCCGTGACCGGGGCCATGAGGAACATGAGCGTGTTGACCCTGGTGACTCCGGAGCGCCTCAGGATGAGCCAGTAGAGCCCGTATCCGCCGAAGGTCGACAAGGCCACGAGCCAGGTGATCGCCACCCAGAACGAGAGCTCAGCGGGTGGCTTCGCGGCTCCGGCGCCCACGGCAAGCGCCGTGAAGACCACGGCACTGGTGGCGCAGTGGACCGTCAACGACACCGCGGGCGCGACCCGTACACGGGAACGCCCTTCCAGGAACGTGGCCGCCACCAGCGAGAACATGCCGAGGAAGGGGACGAGGTAGGCCCACCAGGCCACACCGGTGCCGGCCGCGGCATCAGCCATGGTGACGATGGCGACGCCGCTCGCCCCCAGGCACAGACCGAGCCACTGCTCGCGCGAGACGTACTGACGCAGCAACGGTCCGGCAAGCGCCCCGGCGACGAGGGGCTGGACGCCGTCGATCAGAGCCGTGGTTCCGCTGGAGACCCCGAGTTGGATCGCGTAGTAGACGGTGAGCAGATAGCCGCTCTGCGACAGCACGCCGATCACGGCCTGCCGGGCCACGTCACGCACCGTGAGACCCCGCCACGACGCCCTGGAGACGGCGGCGACGACAAGCAGGATGACGGCCAGCGGCAGGAACCGCCACATCAGGATCGTGACCGCGGACGCGCTGCCCGCGCCGAGCTTGGCTCCGATGAACCCGGAACTCCAGCAGATCACGAAGGCGGTCGACAACAGGAAGTTCATGCCTCACCCCTCGACTAAACAGATCGGTATACCCATCGGCCGACTATACAGATCGGTATACTCCTGAGGCATGGGCACTACCGAGAGACCGCGACGGATCACGATGACGCCTGCCGCACAGCGCGTCCTGGAGGCCGCCGCGAGGCTGTTCTACGAGCGCGGCATCCATGCCGTCGGGGTGGACCTGATCGCCGCCGAGGCCGGGGTGACGAAGAAGACCCTCTACGACCGGTTCGGTTCCAAGGAGCAGATCGTCGTGGAGTACCTCGCGGATCGTGACGAACGCTGGCGCGCCTTCCTCGCCCAGTGCCTCGACGCCGCACAGCCGACGTCCACAGCGCGCGTCCTGGCCGTCTTCGACGCCTCACGCGCGTGGTCGGCGAAGAACAGCCCCAAGGGGTGCAGCATGGTCAACGCGCACGCCGAGATCAGCGATCCGTCCCACCCGGCCCACCCGATCATCACCGGGCAGAAGCAGTGGATGCTCACCCTGTTCACCGACCTCGCCGGAGACATCACACCGGACGGGGCCGGCCCGTTGGGCCGGACACTCATGCTGCTTCACGAAGGAGCGCTCGTCGCCCACGGCCTGAACGTCTTCGCGGACCCCATCGGCCGGGCCCGCGAACAGGCGCAAGCCCTCCTCGCCACCACCGGGGACGCCGCAGCGGAGCGGTGAGGCGGCACCTGGAAGAGGGCCAGTGGGCAGCCTCGGGATCGTCGTGCCTCCGGCCGGCGGGAGGTGGCGGGACGTTTGACGGGGATCATCAATCGAATGGCGCGGCATGCGCTCCGGTCAGTAACTTCCAGGTGCCAGGTTCACCGCTTACCGCCGGGGGTTCGCATGTCCATCACCTCACTGAGACGCGCCACCCGGGAGAGTTTCGCCGGGCTGCCCCGCGAGTTCTGGTGGCTGTGGACGTCCACCCTGGTGAACCGGCTGGGCGGCTTCGTCGCCACCTTTCTCGCCATGTACCTCACCGTCGACCGGGGCTACTCGGCGACCTACGCGGGTCTGGTCGCCGCCCTGTACGGGCTGGGCGGCGTGGTGTCCTCCGTCGGCGCGGGCGTCATGACGGACCGCCTGGGCCGCCGCCCCACGCTGCTGGCGTCCCAACTCGGCACCTCCGCCTCGGTGGCCGTGCTCGGCTTCATGGAAGACCCGGTCGCCATCGCCGTGGTGGCCTGCCTGGTCGGCATGACCAGCAACGCGTCCCGCCCGGCCGTGCAGGCGATGATGGCGGACATCGTCGCCCCCGCCGACCGCATCCGGGCTTTCGCGCTCAACTACTGGGCGATCAACCTGGGGTTCGCGGTGTCCGCGACGGCCGCCGGCCTGATCGCCGAACACGGCTACCTGCTGCTGTTCCTCGGCGAGGCGACACTCACCGCGGTCTGCGCCGTCCTGGTCTTCGCCCGCCTGCCCGAGTCCCGCCCGGACCGCACACCGGCCGGCGACCGCACACCGGCCGGCGACCGCGCGCCG
>NZ_BAAHCA010000500.1:0-3581 GCF_054776295.1 Streptomyces sparsus | reverse complement strand
CCGGACCCCGGTGGGGTCCGGCCCTCGCGATATGCCGGTGACGCTGCCCGCCCTAACGGACGGGGCCGTTCGTCAGCTGTCGTCCTCGTCGATGAGGAAGCCGCGCATCGGCGACGGTGCCTGCTGCATGGGCTGCGGGCCCTGCGGCCGGACCGGGGACATCGGCTGGGTCATCGCCGGGGACATCTGCTGCTGACCGCCGTAGGTCTGACCGCCCTGGTTGTGGCCGTGGCCACCCATGGACTGGTTGCCACCCATCGACTGGTTGCCGCCCATGCCCTGGTGCCCTCCCATGGTGCCGCCGGAGGGCGCCCCCGCGCCGGCCATCGAGGGTGACGCGGGCAGCGAGGGGGCAGCCGAGCCCCGCGGCGGAGCGAGCGAGTCGTCCGCCTGGTTCTCCAACTGCCGCAGCTGGCTCTCCAGGTAGGACTTCAGGCGGGTGCGGTACTCACGCTCGAACCCGCGCAGGTCCTCGACCTTGCGCTCCAGGGTGGCCCGGGCCGACTCCAGCGAACCCATGGCGACGCGGTGCTTCTCCTGGGCGTCCCGCTCCAGGGCGTCGGCCTTGGCGCGGGCGTCCCGCTCCAGGCCCTCGGCGCGGCTGCGGGCCTCGCCGACGATCTTGTTGGCCTCGGAACGGGCCTCCGCGATCGCCTGGTCGGCGGTCTGCTGGGCCAGCGACAGCACACGTGCGGCGCTCTCGTTGTTGCCGCTGGGCTGCTGCTGCTGCATCGGGCCGCCGTGGCCGCCCATCGGCGGGCCACCGTGACCCATCGGGCCGGGACCGTGCGGTCCGCCCTGCATCTGGCCCTGGTGCTGCTGGTGACCCTGATGCTGCTGCTGGTGCTGCTGCATCTGGCCCTGGTGCTGCTGCTGGTGGCCCTGGTGCTGCTGCTGGTGCCCGCCGGGACCGGCGGGAAGCTGGGGGGCGCCGCCGGGCAGCTGGGGCGGGCCGCCCATCTGCGGCTGGCCGGGCGGGACCGGCTGCGGTCCGGATATGGCGGCGGGAACGGGGGCGCCACCGGGGCGCTCCTGCTGCTGCTGCTGTTCCTGCTGCTTCCGCATGCCCTGCTGCTGCTGGTTCTGCGCAGCGGCACGGGTGGCTGCGGCCAGTTTGGCGCGCAGGTCCTCGTTCTCCCGGAGTAGTCGATTCAGCTCGGCTTCGACCTCGTCCAGGAAGGCGTCCACCTCGTCCTCGTCATAGCCTTCTCGCAGGCGGACGGTAGTGAACTGCTTGTTCCGCACGTCCTCGGGGGTCAGCGGCATCTCTTCACCTCAACGTAGGTCATCGGCATATCGGCAAGACCGTACTCGCTCACAGCCTGGCCACGACGCTGATCAGGATGTAAACGATGATCATCAGTACGAAGAAGGACAGGTCTAGCGCCACACCCCCGAAGCGCAGCGGCGGGATGAACCGCCGCAGGAGCTTCAGTGGCGGATCAGTGACAGTGTAGGTGGCCTCCAGAACGACCACCATCGCCTTGCCGGGCTGCCATGAGCGGGCGAACATGAAGACGTAGTCCATCACCAGCCGGAAGATCAGCACGCCCAGAAAGCACTGCAACGCGATCAGGATCACCTGTTGTGCGATGTCCATCCTGCGTTACTCCCTCTCCCCTGGGTCTTCCCGTGCCCTGTCGGCCGGGGGTCCATCCGGTGTCGTGACTCAGCTCTGGTTGAAGAACCCGCCCTCTGCGATGCGGGCCTTGTCCTCCGCCGTGACATCGACGTTAGCAGGAGACAGGAGGAACACCTTCTGCGTCACCCGCTCGATGCTTCCGTGCAGGCCGAAGACGAGACCGGCGGCGAAGTCGACAAGTCGCTTCGCGTCCGTGTCGTCCATCTCCGTCAGATTCATGATCACCGGCGTGCCCTCGCGGAAGTGTTCCCCGATGGTACGGGCTTCGTTGTAGGTCCGAGGGTGAAGTGTGGTGATCCGGTAGGGCTCCCGTTCCGACACGACTTTGGGCATGATCACCGGCGCACTCTTCTCCAGGTTCGGGCGTTCGGGTGTGATGGATGACACGGGGGCGATCCGCCCGACTCGCCCGCTTTCGCCGACCAGCGCGGGGGACGGCTCACGTTCGCGCTGAGCCGGTGGCTGCACCACCCTTGCCGGCTCCTCGGGTTCCACCTCGTGCGACGGCGAAACCGGCTGGTGCCGCCGGCGGTCCCGCTCGGGCTCGGGCTCGGGTTCGAATTCGTCATCGGGGTCGTAACCCCGGCCGTCATACCCATCGTCCTCCACGAGGCCGAGGTAGACCGCCATCTTGCGCATCGCGCCGGCCATGCTCCGCATCCTCCGCTCAGTGGTGGATCGGCTCCGTCACCGGTGGCCTGAAATCCACGTGGCCCGCCCATTTCATCGGGAATGACCATATTTTCTGCTGTGGTCCGACTTTCTTCGCGACGTTACCCGAGCCGAGGACGGTCTCCGAGTACCGCAGTGCCGACGCGCACATGTGTCGCTCCCGCCGCAACCGCTTCTTCCATGTCCGAGCTCATACCCGCCGAGACCATGTTGGCAGCAGGATCAGTCGCACGCAGGTCCGTTGAGATTTCCCGGAGCCGTTCGAACGCGGCCCCCGGCCGACCCGCGTAGGGGCCGGCGAGCGGCGCGACGGTCATGAGTCCGGCGAGTCGCAGACCGGGCGCCGCGGTGATCGCGGCGGCGAGTTCCGGCACCAAGTCCGGGGCGGCGCCGCCCCGTCCGGCACCCTCGCCCGACTCGCGGTCCAGCCCGACCTGGACCAGGCAGTCCAGCGGACCGTCGCGGCGCTCCGCGGCCGAGGACAGCGCCCTGACCAGGCGCAGGCGGTCCACCGAGTGCACCACGTCGCAGTAGGAGGCCACCGAGCGCACCTTGTTCGTCTGCAACTGCCCGACGAAGTGCCAGGTGAGCGGCAGATCGGCGCAGTCGGCGGCCTTGGGTGCCGCGTCCTGGTCCCGGTTCTCCGCGACGTGCCGGACCCCGAGTTCGGCCAGCAACCGCACGTCACTCGCCGGATAGGTCTTGGTGACCACGATCAGGGTCACCTCCGAGCGGTCCCGTCCGGCCTGTTCGCAGGCGCGGGTCAGCCGCTGCTCCACCCGCTCCAGGTTCGCGGCCAGTTCAGTTCCGCGCGCGGCGGCGTTCGACATGACTCACTCCTCCAGCCAGACATAACTCGCCAGCCGTCCGGTGACCCGGTCCCGGCGGTACGAGAAGTGGTCCGCCGACTCCCGCGTGCAGACCCCCGCGTCACGGACCGCGGTCACTCCCGCCCCGGTGAGCTGGGCGCGCACCCCGGCGGCCACGTCCACCGCCGGTGTGCCCTGCCGGGTGACGGCGTGCGCCTCGGGCACCGCGGCGCACACGTCGGCGCGCATCTGCTCCGGCACCTCGTAACAACCGCCGCACACCGAGGGGCCGGTCCACGCCACCGTGCGCGCCGGATCCGCTCCCAGTTCGACCATGCGCTCGACCGTCGCGGGCACCACACCGGCCACCAGGCCGGGGCGCCCGGCGTGCGCCGCCCCCACCACACCCGCGGACGGGTCGGCGAGCAGTACCGGCGTGCAGTCGGCGGTCAGCACCG
>NZ_BAAHCA010000499.1:0-3583 GCF_054776295.1 Streptomyces sparsus | reverse complement strand
CGTGCGGGCCGCCGGCCCGCTTGTGCCAGCCCTCGCCGACGGTGCGTCCCGAGCTGTCGAGGACGACGCAGCCGACGACCGGGTTGGGACTGGTGAGGCCCAGCCCCCGCGAGGCCAGGGCGACGGCGCGACGCATGGCGTCGTACTCGCGGTGCGCAGTGGCGGAATCGGCCACCGGGTCCTCCTGCCTCTTCGGGCACGGACTCCGGGGCGTTACGGGACATGAGCGGACGTCGACATCGGCACCGATCGCCACGGTCCGGTCGCGGCACCCCCACTGGAGGGACCCCTGGCCGGCGCCGGCGCACGATGCACCGTTCCACGCCCGCCGCGCACTGCCTCCCATCCGGACTTTAACCGTCGGTCCAGGAGTTTCACCTGGTCAACCGACCGCTGGAGGCGGCCGGGTCGCGGACTGTAACCGCCGGTTCGGACTTTCACCGACCCCGGAGTGCGCTGACGTCACTGATACGCGTCCCAGTCTGCCACGCCAACCGGGGTTGCGAACACCCGGCCGCTGTGGAGTCACTCACAGCGACAGCCGGACGGACGGTCGGGAACGTGTCGGCGGTGGCCGTACTGCCGTTGCCGGCACGGGTGTTCACGCAAAGGTCCGTACCTATTGACTGGGTGGTCTAGTCCACTTAATGTCACCTCAACCTCCGCGGAGGACACCCGAGGCCGTGCGCACGACCCGGGCCGCACCACCCGTCCCCACTCGCCCCACGCCCCGCACAGAGCGCACCCCCACCACCGCGCGCCCACTCCCCCACCCCCTGTTTTCCCCTGCCGTCTACAGGAGGCCCCACCGTGTTGCCCCGAACCCGCGCGAGAGCCGCGCTCGCGACCGTCGGCACCGCCGTCGCCGCGCTGCTGCTCGGCTCGCTCTCCGCACCGTCCGCCCAGGCCGGCGACCACGAGTCCTGCCGCCCCGACGGGCTCTACGCCACTCCGGGCGTGGACGTCCCCTACTGCACCGTCTACGACAGCGCCGGCCGGGAGAAGATGGGCGCCGACCACCAGCGCCGCGTCATCGGCTACTTCACCAGCTGGCGCACCGGCAAGGACGGCCGCGACGCCTACCTCGCCTCCGACATCCCGTGGGACAAGGTCACCCACCTCAACTACGCCTTCGCGCACGTCGACAGCTCCCACAAGCTCTCGGTCGGCGCCGACAGCCCCGACAACCCGGCCACCGGCATGACCTGGCCGGGCGTCGAGGGCTCCGAGATGGACCCGTCGCTGCCCTACAAGGGCCACTTCAACCAGCTGACCAAGTTCAAGAAGCAGCACCCCGACGTCAAGACACTGGTGTCGGTGGGCGGTTGGGCCGAGACCGGCGGCTACTTCGACGCCGACGGCGAACGCGTCGACTCCGGCGGCTTCTACTCGACGGCCACCAACGCCGACGGTTCGGTCAACCAGGCCGCCATCAACACCTTCGCCGACTCCGCGGTGGACTTCGTCCGCACCTACGGCTTCAACGGCGTGGACATCGACTACGAGTACGCGACGTCGATGAAGGACGCCGGCAACCCGCTGGACTGGAACGTGGCCAACCCGCGCCGGGCCGGCCTCAACGCGGGTTACGCCGCGCTGATGAAGACCCTGCGCGAGAAGCTCGACCGGGCCGGCGCCGACGACGGCAAGCACTACCTGCTGACCGTGGCCGCGCCCTCCTCCGGCTACCTGCTGCGCGGCATGGAGACGTACGAGACGGCCAAGTACCTCGACTACGTCAACATCATGTCCTACGACCTGCACGGTGCCTGGAACGAGCACGTCGGTCCGAACGCCTCGCTGTACGACGACGGCAAGGACAGCGAACTGGCGGGCGCGGGGGTGTACACCACCTCCCAGTACGGCGGCGTGGGCTACCTCAACACCGACTGGGCGTACCACTACTTCCGCGGCTCGATGCCGGCCGGCCGCATCAACATCGGCCTGCCCTACTACACACGCGGCTGGAAGAACGTCCAGGGCGGCACCGACGGGCTGTGGGGCAAGGCGCCCTCGACGACCTGCCCGGCCGGAGCGGGCCTCACCAAGTGCGGGGACGGCGCCACCGGCATCGACAACCTCTGGCACGACCTGGACACCGCGGGCAAGGAGTCGCCCGCCGGCTCCAACCCGATGTGGCACGCCAAGAACCTGGAGAAGGGCATCGTCGGGGACTACGTCACCCAGTACGGATTCCCCGCCGGCACCGACCTCACCGGCTCCTACACCCGCAAGTACGACAGCACGCTGACCGCTCCCTGGCTGTGGAACGCGCAGAAGAAGGTCTTCCTCTCCACCGAGGACGAGCAGTCCGTCAAGGCCAAGGCCGACTACGTGGTCGACAAGGGCATCGGCGGCACCATGGTGTGGGAACTGGCCGGCGACTACGACTGGAACGCCGACAAGGGCCAGTACGAGACGGGCGACACGCTCACCACCGCCATGTACGAGGCCTTCAAGTCGGCCTCCCCCTACGGCGCGACCCGGGCCAACAGCGAGATGCCGGCGGAGACCATCAACGTGGACGCCCGCTTCACCGACTTCCCGCTGGGTGACTCCAACTTCCCCATCAGCCCCAAGCTGAGGATCACCAACAACTCCACCACCACACTGCCCGGCGGCACCGAGTTCCAGTTCGACTACGCCACCTCGGCCCCGGGCAACGCCAAGGACCAGTCCGGCTTCAACACGACCATCGTGCGCAGCGACCACACCGCGGCCGACAACGTCGGCGGGCTGCGCGGCGACTACCACCGGGTGTCGCTGAAGCTGCCGGCCTGGCAGTCGCTGGCGCCCGGCGCCTCGGTGAGTCTGGACTTCGTGTACTACCTGCCGACGTCCACCCCGTCCAACTGGACGGTGCACGTGGACGGCAAGCGGTACGGCATCCCCGGCGACCACGCCCGCGGCACCACCCCGGGTGAGCCCGGCGGCGGGACCGGCGGGACCGGGGGCGACTCGGGTGGCACCGGCGGAGACAGCGGTGGGACCGGCGGTGACACGGGCGGTGACAGCGGCGGCAGCTCGGGAGGCTCCGGCGGTGAGTGCGCCGAGGACCCGTGGGGCCGGACGGACGTGTACAACACCGGCGACACGGTCTCCTGGGAAGACCACAACTGGAAGGCGAAGTGGTGGACGCAGGGCGACGAGCCCGGCACCACCGGCCAGTGGGGGGTGTGGGAGGACCTCGGAGCCTGCTGAGCACGGCCGGTGCCCCTGAACCGGGCGCCGCAGACAGCATGAACGGTGGGGAGTCGCCCGCGCCTCGGCGCGGACCGGCTCCCCACCGGGCGTCGGGTCGGCCTCCCGTGGCAGGCTGCTCGACAGCGGTCCGGGGAGAGCCCCCGACCGGAGGCGACCCGGGGGCGCGACCATGGGTGAGAGCGACGCGGGCGCGGTGCGCCGCGCCCGGTGGGCGATCGGTGCGGTGTTCGCCGTGCACGGCACGGCCAGCGGCAGCTGGGCCACCCGCATCCCGTGGGTGCGGGAGCAACTGGACCTGGGGCCTGGCGCGCTCGGCCTCGCACTGGCCTGCGCCACGCTCGGCGCAGCCGCGGCGATGCCGCTCGCCGCCCTGCTCGCG
>NZ_BAAHCA010000498.1:0-3588 GCF_054776295.1 Streptomyces sparsus | reverse complement strand
CAGCGTGCCGCGCGCCGCGAGCTCGCCGTGCGGCGCGCGGCGGCGGTGCGGGCCGTGCTGGAGGCGCAGCCGGAGCTGGAGTTCGTCAACGGCGGTGGCACCGGCAGTGTGCAGCACACCGCCGGTGAGGACTGCGTCACGGAGATCGCCGCCGGTTCGGGGCTGCTGATGCCGCGGTTGTTCGACAACTACACGTCCTTCTCCGGTCGTCCGGCGGCCCTGTTCGCCCAGCCGGTGGTGCGCCGCCCCGGGGTGGGGGCGGTGACGGTGCTCGGTGGCGGCTATCCCGCGTCCGGCGCGCCCGGAGCGGACCGGCTGCCCACGCCGTATCTGCCGGAAGGCCTGCGGTACGACCCGCAGGAGGGCGCCGGTGAGGTGCAGACGCCGCTGCTGGGCTCCGCGGCCGACGACCTGCTGCTGGGTGACAAGGTCTGGTTCCGGCACGCGAAGGCCGGTGAACTCGCCGAGCGGTTCGCCGAGTTCCACCTGGTGGAGGGCGAGCGCGTCACGTCCACGGTGCCCACGTACCGGGGCGAGGGCCGCACCTTCCTGTGAGCTGCGGCCTCCGGTGACGTACGTACGGCGCGGTCCCGCCGGCCGGCGAGTGCCGCCCGCCCCCGCGGCGGCGGGGTCCGGGCGGGCGCTCGGCGGGCGGGGTCACTTGGGCGGCGTGACGGCCTTCTCGACCTCCGCGAGCGTCTCCGGAGTCACCAGGCCGGTGTCGTCCAGGACCTCGAGGTGGTCCAGCACGGTCTGGTTGGCCTGGCGGGAGTGCCGGCGGATCAGGTCGTTCTGGGTGGAGCCGCGCACCTCACCGATGGTGGCGAAGATCTTGCCGTGCGAGGCACGCAGCAGGTTGGTGAAGATCCGGTCGAACTCCTCGCCCTTGGCGTTGCGCATCTCCTCGACCCAGCCCTGCTGCTCCTCGGTGGCCTCGTCGGGGATCTCCACACCGAGGATCTTCGCGTCCTCGCGGACCAGCTGGTCGAGCTTGGCGTGGCCGTCGATCAGGTGCAGTCCGGCGCGCTTCACGGCCTCGCTGGAGGCGTGGGTCTGCGCCAGTCTGCCGGCCGGGATCTCCCACAGTCCGGCCTGTCGCACCGCGACCAGGAACGTCCGGTCGATCTCGGTCACGGTCCCGGCGGCGGACTGCCGCCCGCCGGGTGCGTCCGCCGAACCCTGCGGCCTGGTGCCGTCCTGCAGGCTTCCGGTGTCGGCGGAGGGCACACTGCCCACGTCCGCCTGGCTGTTGCTGCCCTGGAGGGTCAGCAGAACTGTCGCGACCGCGATCAGAACCGCGGCCGCGACAGTCACGGCGGTGAAGCGCGGCGGCACGGAACGCGTTGCCATTCGTCGCCTCAGTCGCATGGGTCCTCCTTCTTCACACCGGCCCCCCGGCACCTCCGCACACTGCCTGGTGTGCGGAGCGCGTCGGGAATCTTGCGCCAGAAAGGTGAAGTCGGCCGTGTGCCCTCGTCATGTGCGGTAGCGTGCGTCGGCTACTGCGGCGTGACGTACGCCCCGGCGATGCCGCCGTCGACGAGGAACTCGGCGGCGTTGACGAACGACGCGTCGTCGCTGGCGAGGAAGGCCACCGCAGCGGCGATCTCCTCCGGTTCCGCGAACCGGCCCACCGGCACGTGCACCAGGCGGCGCTGGGCGCGCTCGGGGTCCTTGGCGAACAGCTCCTTCAGCAGCGGGGTGTTGACGGGCCCCGGGCAGAGGGCGTTGACCCGGATGCCCTCGCGGGCGAACTGCACCCCCAGTTCCCGGGACATCGCCAGAACCCCGCCCTTGGACGCGGTGTAGGCGATCTGCGAGGTGGCGGCACCCATCACGGCGACGAAGGAGGCGGTGTTGATGATCGAGCCGCGCTGCTGCTGCCGCATGTAGGGCAGGGCGTGCTTGCAGCAGAGGAAGACCGAGGTGAGGTTGACCTGCTGCACCCGCTGCCAGGCGTCGAGTCCGGTGGTGAGGATGGAGTCGTCGTCGGGCGGGGAGATGCCCGCGTTGTTGAAGGCGATGTCGACCGAGCCGAAAGTCTCGTTCGCGGTCCGGAACAGCGCCTCCACCTGGTCGGAGTCGGTGACGTCGACGGGCACGAAGAGCCCGCCGGTCTGCTCCGCGGCGGCCTTGCCGCTCTCGGCGTCCACGTCGGCGCACACCACGTCGGCGCCCTCGGCGGCGAGCCGCCGGGCCGCGGCCAGCCCGATGCCGCTGCCGGCCCCGGTGACCACCGCGGTCCGGCCGACCAGCCTGCGGCACACTGCTGCTTCCGTCACTGTTGCTCCTTCTCGGGTTGTGGACATCGGGTTCCCGGTGGTCGGGGCCGTCGTCAGGCCGCCTCGGGCCGTCGTCAGGTGCTGAGGAAGACGTTCTTGGTCTCGGTGAAGGCGGCCAGCGCCTCGGGGCCCAGCTCGCGCCCGAGACCGGACTGCTTGAAGCCCCCGAACGGTGTCCAGTAGCGCACGCTGGCATGCGAGTTGACGGAGAGGTTGCCGGCCGCGACGGCCCGCGACATGCGCAGTGCCCGCGAGACGTCCCGCGTCCAGATCGAGCCCGACAGCCCGTAGGGCGTCGCGTTGGCGAGCCGCACGGCGTCCTCCTCGTCGGTGAAGGGCACGACCACGGCGACGGGCCCGAAGACCTCCTCGACGGCGACGGGGCTGCCCGGATCGCTCTCCAGCACGGTCGCCGGGTACCAGAAGCCCTTGCCGCCCGGAACCCGGCCGCGGATGGCGGCCGGCGCGTCCTCGGGCACGTAGGACCGGACCCGCGCCCGCTGGGCGGCGGAGATCAGCGGGCCCATGGAGGTGTCCGGGTCCGTCGGGTCGCCGCAGGAGAAGGCGTGCACCTCCGGTTCCAGGAGTTCCATGAACCGCTGGTACACGTCGGCCTGCACCAGGATGCGGCTGCGGGCGCAGCAGTCCTGACCCGCGTTGTCGAGGAACGAGCCGGGTGCGGCCGCCGCGGCCTGCTCCAGATCGGCGTCGGCGAAGACGACGTTGGGGCTCTTGCCGCCCAGTTCCAACGTCACCCGTTTCACCTGGTCGGCGCAGGCGGCCATGATGGCCTTGCCGACGCGGGTCGAGCCGGTGAAGACGACCTTGGCGACGTCGGCGTGCTCGACCAGGGCCCGCCCGGCCACGGGTCCGGCGCCGGGCAGCACCTGGAAGAGGCCCTCGGGCAGTCCGGCGGCGAGTGCGAGTTCGGCCAGCCTCAGTGCGGTCAGCGGCGTCGTCTCGGCCGGCTTCAGCAGTACGGCGTTGCCGGCGGCGAGCGCGGGCGCGCTGCCCCAGGCGGCGATCGGCATCGGGAAGTTCCAGGGGGCGATCACCGCGACGACACCGAGCGGCTCGCGGAAGGTGAGGTTGACGCCTCCGGGGACGGGGATCTGGCTGCCGGTCAGCCGCTCGACCCCGCCGGCCGCGTAGTCCAGCAGGTCGCGGACGTTGCCGGCCTCCCAGCGGGCCGCGGCGACCGGATGGCCGGCCTCGCGGACCTCCAACTGGGCGAGTTCCTCCAGGTGGTCGTCGACGACGGTCGCGAACCGGCGCAGCAGCCGGGCCCGTTCGCCGGGCGCGAGCG
>NZ_BAAHCA010000497.1:0-3597 GCF_054776295.1 Streptomyces sparsus | reverse complement strand
ACTCCACCGCCATCCCCACCCACTGAGCCCCCTGCCCCGGAAACACAAACACCGGCGACCCAGCAGAACCAGCAACCGACCCCCACGCCAGCCGCTCCCCACCCCGCAACACCGCACGACACTCAAACTCCGCACGGCCCTCCACCAACGACCACGCCACATCCACCCCACGCGCACCACCCACACCCACACACGCAGAGACCCGCCCCACCAACTCCTCCAGCGCACCCTCCGAACGCGCCGACACCAACAACGGCACCAACGAACCGTCATCGCCGCCCGCAGTCGTCGGAGCGTCACCCTCGTGCGCCTCATCCGCTTCGGTCTCGTCCGGCATGTCCGCCTCGACGATCACGTGGGCGTTCGTGCCACTGATCCCGAACGACGACACACCAGCCCGCCGCACACCAGCCCCGTCCGCGACCCACTCACGGGACTCGGCCAGCAACTCCACCCCACCAGCCGACCAATCGACCAACGGCGACGCACTCCGGCCATTCAGCGACTTGGGCAGTGTGCCGTGCCGCATCGCCTCGACCATCTTGATGACACCGGCCATGCCCGAAGCAGCCTGGGTGTGACCGATGTTGGACTTCACCGACCCCAACCACAACGGCCGCTCCGCCGGCCGGTCCTGACCGTAGGTCGCCAGCAGCGCCTGCGCCTCGATCGGGTCACCCAACCTCGTCCCCGTACCGTGCGCCTCCACCGCATCCACATCCGCAGCCGACAACCCAGCATCCGCCAACGCCGCACGAATCACCCGCTGCTGCGCCCCACCACTGGGAGCCGTCAAACCATTCGACGCACCATCCTGATTGACCGCCGAACCCCGCACCACCGCCAACACCCGATGGCCGTTGGCCCGCGCATCCGACAACCGCTCCAACACCAACACACCCACACCCTCGGACAGGGCGAACCCGTCGGCGTCGGCCGAGAACGGCTTGCAGCGGCCGTCCGGTGCCAGTGCCCGCTGGCGGCTGAAGGCGACGAAGGCTCCCGGTCCGGACATCACCGTGGCCGCTCCGGCCACCGCGAGGCGGCACTCCCCCGCCCGCAGAGCGCGTACGGCAAGGTGCAGGGCCACGAGAGACGACGAGCACGCCGTGTCCACCGTCACCGCCGGCCCCTCCAGACCCAGCGCATAGGCAACCCGGCCTGACGCCACACTCGCGGCGGCGCCGGTGGCGAGATACCCCTCGTTTTCTCCGGAGGCGGCGCGCAGTCGGTCGGCGTACTCCTGGTCGGTGAGGCCGACGTAGACGCCGGTGTCGCTGCCACGAAGGCTCTTCGGGTCGATACCGGCGCGTTCCAGCGTCTCCCAGGTGGTCTCCAGCAGCAGTCGCTGCTGCGGGTCCATCGCCGCCGCCTCACGCGGCGAGATACCGAAGAACCCGGCGTCGAACCCGGCCGGATCGTCCAGGAACCCGCTCTCGCGGACGTAGCTGGTACCGGCGTGGTCCGGGTCGGGGTCGTACAGTCCGGTCAGGTCCCAGCCCCGATCGGTGGGGAACGGGGTAGTCGCATCGGCGCCCTCGCTGACCAGGCGCCAGAATTCCTCGGGCGTGTGGGCGCCGCCGGGGAATCGGCAGCCCATCGAGACGATGGCGATGGGCTCGTCGTCCCTCGCGTCGCCGGCAATTTCGGGCCGGGCGGCGGGCTTCGCCGTCCGCTCGTCCTGGCCGAACGCCTGGTCGTGCACGTACGCCGCGAGGGCGGCGATGCTGGGGTGGTCGAAGACCACGGTGGTGGGCAGCTTCAGTCCGGTCGTCCGGTTGAGCCGGTCCCGGAGCGCGACCGCGGTCAGGGAGTCGAACCCCATGTCCTTGAAGGCCACTTCGCTGCTGAGGCCGTCGGCGTCCGCATGTCCGAGCGCGGCCGCGACCTGGGCGGCGACGAGGCCGCGCAGGGTGTCGACACGCCGCCTCGGCGGCAGGTCGGCCATCTCTTCCAGGGCGGCGCCTCTCCCCGTCCCGGCCACGTCCGGCTCAGCCGCACCGTCCGCGGCACGTGTCCCGGGCAGCTCCGCGAGCAGCGGGCTGGCACGCACGGACGTGAAGACGTCGGCGAAGCGCTGCCAGTCGACGTCCGCGAGGGCGACGAACGTCTCGTCGTGGTCGAGCGCCTGCTGCAGACCGGTGATCGCGGTCGACGGTTCGATGACCGGCACCCCCCGGCGGCGCAGGTCGTCCTGCACCGACTCGGCGATCATGCCGCCCCCGGCCCAAGGACCCCAGGCCACCGACAGCACTGGCGCGCCCTCGGCGCGGCGGAGTTCGGCGCGGGCGTCGAGGATCGCGTTGGCCGCGGCGTAGGCACCGTGGTCGGCGACACCCCAGGTGCCGGAGATGGACGAGAAGTAGACCACGGCGTCCAACTGGTCGGTGTCCAGTACGGCGTCCAGGTGCTCGGCCCCGAGCACCTTGCCGGAGAGGGTGGCGGCGAGGTCGTCCAGCCCGGCTTCGGCGATCGACCGAAGCGCGCTCACGCCAGCGGCGTGCACCACGGCACGTACCGGAGTGCCGTCCTGGGCCAGGCCGGCCACCAACGACGCCACGGCCTCGCGGTCTGCCATGTCGCACGCCGCGACGGTCAGGCGCGTGCCGTAGGGCTCGAGTTCGGTCCGCAGTTCCGCGAGATGTGCCGCGTCCCCTCGGCGACCGGTGAGAACGAGGTGCTCGGCGCCGTTGCCAGCGAGCCAGCGTGCCACGTGTGCACCCAGCGCGCCCGTGCCGCCGGTGACGAGCACAGTGCCCGTCGGCCGCCAGGTCCGCCGAGGCGAGGCGGCACCCACCGGGGCCGGTACGAGGCGGCGGCCGTACACCCTGCCGTTCCGCAGGGCGACCTGGTCCTCCTCGCCACCCTCCAGAACAACGTCCACCAGGAGCGGCAGCGCCTGGACTGCCGCGTCGGCGGGCAGATCGACCAGACCTCCCCACCGTTGGGGGAACTCGAGGGCGGCCACTCGACCGAGACCCCATGCGCCGGCCTGAGCAGGCGACGAGGGGACGTCGCCGGAACCCGTGCCCACTCCGCCCCGGGTCACGCACCACAGCGGTGCGTCCAGTCCCGCGTCCCCGAGTGCCTGCAACAGCAGCAGGTCGGCGGCCAGTCCGGCAGGCACGGCGGCATCGCCGGGAAGCGGAGTCTCGTCCAACGCGAGGAAGGAGACAACCCGCCCGAGAACAGCGGCTCCACCGATCCCGGCGAGCGAGTCGGCCAGTCGCGCGCGATCCGGGTCAGCCGTGTCGACCGACAGCACCGAGCAGTCGAGGGCGCGGGCGCCCAGATCGGCAGTGACCTGCTCGACAAGCTCCTCGGCTCGGTGTCCCTCGGGGACGATGAGGAGCCACGGGCCGTCGGCGCTTCCGCCGCGAGGTGCATCCAGAGCACGCCAGGCGACCCGATACCGCCAGTCGTCCAACCGGGCCCGGTCCTGCCGACCACGACGCCACGCCGCCAACGCCGGTACCACGGTCTCCAGTTCCTGGCGGGCGGACACCCCGAGCGTGTGCTCCAGGGCGGCAAGGTCGCCTTCTTCGACGGTGCGCCAGAAGCGTTCCTCCACCGGATCCGACGCCACAGACGACGCCG
>NZ_BAAHCA010000496.1:0-3632 GCF_054776295.1 Streptomyces sparsus | reverse complement strand
CGCCCTGGCTGCCGCCGCCCTCGGTGCCGCCGGCCTCGCCGCCGCCACCGTCAGCGGTGCCGTCGTTGGCCCCGTCGGTGGTGCCCTCCGTGGTGCCGCCCTCGTCGCCACCCGTGGTGGTGCCGTCGGTGTCACCCTCGGTGGTGCCGCCGGTGACGGTGCCCGACGGGTCGCCGCTGGGGTCCGGGTCCGTGGGCGGTTCCGGGTCCTCGGGGGTGAACGACGGCTCCTGCGGCGGCGGGTTGTTCCACGTCTCGCCGGTGGTCTCCTGCTCCTCCTCCGAGGGTGAGGCCGTCGGGCTCGGCGAGTCCTCCTCCGACTCCTCGTCGCTGGGGGTGGCGCTCGTCTCGGGCTTCTTCGGCGTCTCCTCGCCGCCGCCCGTGCCCTGCATGGCGTAGAACACGCCGGCGGCGATCGCCAGCACCGCGAAGAAGGCGATCAGCGCGTACTTCACGCCGCCGCCACCGTGGCCGTCGTCGCGCGGGCCGCCCTCGAAGCCGCCGTCGTCCCGGTCGGGACGGCCCATCAGCATCGGCGGACCCATCTGGGAGGTGTCGCCGTGCGTCGGGTAGCGGCTGGTCTCCGCCGTGCCGTGCGCCGGGACGCCACCCGCCGCCACCGGGCCGGTGTTCCACAGGCCGCCGGTGTGTCCGCCCTGCTCCTGGAGTTGGCGCAGCGCGTACTGGGAGAGGCCGCGCATCTCCTCGGCCGACTGGAAGCGGTCGTCCGGGTCCTTGGCCAGCGAGCGCATGACCAGGCCGTCGAGCTCCGGCGGCACGTCGTCGGACACCTCGGACGGCACGACCGGGTCGTCCTGGACGTGCTGGTACACCACCGAGAGCGGCGTCTCACCGGTGAACGGGGGCCGCAGGGTGAGCAGTTCGTAGAGCAGGCAGCCGGTGGCGTACAGGTCGGAGCGGGCGTCGACCGTCTTGCCGAGCGCCTGCTCGGGCGAGAGGTACTGCGGGGTGCCCATGACCATGCCGGTCTGCGTCATCGTCTGCGACGCGCCGTGCAGCGCGCGGGCGATGCCGAAGTCCATCACCTTGACCGCGCCGGAGTGCGTGATGATCACGTTGGCGGGCTTGATGTCGCGGTGCACGATGCCGTGCTGGTGGCTGTAGGCCAGCGCCTCCAGCACCCCGGAGACGATGATCAGGGCCTGGTCCGGCGGCGGCGCCTCGGCGCTCTGCAACAGCTCCCGGATGGTCCGGCCCTCGACCAGCTCCATGACGATGTACGGCACGGTGTTGCCGTCGGTGGTGTCCTCGCCGGAGTCGTACACGGCGACGACCGCGTGGTGGTTCAGCCCCGCGACGGACTGCGCCTCCCGCGTGAACCGGGCCTTGGAGACCGGGTCCTCGGCCAGGTCGGTGCGCAGCAGCTTGACCGCGACGGTACGGCCGAGCCGGACGTCCTCGGCGGCGAAGACCTCCGCCATGCCACCGCGGCCGAGCCGGCTGGTGAGGCGGTAACGGCCGTCACCGACCACGCCGTTCTTCCCCCACAGCTCGGGGGAGCCCAACGCGCCGCCGCCCGTCTCCTCGGGCTCCGAAGGGTCTCCGGCGGCCTGCCTCTGTGCCATCAGTCCTCGCCGTGGTTGGAACCCCGCAGGGGCGGGAGAGCGTGTGGGGTGGTGGAACAGGTCATCCAACCCGCTCCCGGTAGGGGCTGGCAAGTTCGGTCCGCGGCCCCGCACGTATCATCTCCGAGCATCGACGTGCCCCGGGTCACGGAACGGGCAAGCAGCTTGACTCGTCACACCCCTGGGGCAGACTGGCCCAGGTATCCCGATCAGTAGCAACCGTACACGCGCAGAGCCTGGTCCGTAGCTGGCCTTCGGCGCCTAGGGGGAAGCAAGATGAGCGACGTCGGCGGACATTCAGGCAATCCGGAAAGCCACGAGGGCAGCACGGTCGGCAACGGTCGCTACCAGCTCCGGAGTCTGCTCGGTGCGGGCGGTATGGCCTCCGTGCACCTCGCCTACGACTCGGTCCTCGACCGCCAGGTCGCCGTCAAGACCCTGCACTCCGAGCTGGGCCGCGAGGCCGCGTTCCGGGAGCGCTTCCGCCGTGAGGCGCAGGCCGTCGCGAAGCTGACGCACACCAACATCGTGTCCGTCTTCGACTCCGGCGAGGACACCATCGACGGCCTGCTCGTGCCGTACATCGTCATGGAGTACGTGGACGGCAAGCCGCTGCGCAACGTGCTGGACGAGGACATCGCCCGGCACGGCGCGATGCCCACCGAGAAGGCGCTCAAGATCACCGCGGACGTGCTGGCGGCTCTGGAGGCCAGCCACGAGATGAACCTCGTGCACCGCGACATCAAGCCCGGCAACGTGATGATCACGCGCCGCGGTGTGGTGAAGGTCATGGACTTCGGCATCGCCCGGGCCATGCAGTCCGGTGTGACGTCCATGACGCAGACGGGCATGGTCGTCGGCACGCCGCAGTACCTCTCCCCCGAGCAGGCGCTCGGCCGCGGCGTGGACGCCCGCTCCGACCTCTACACGGTCGGCATCATGCTCTTCGAACTCCTCACCGGACGCCTGCCGTTCGACGCGGACTCGCCGCTGGCGATCGCCTACGCGCACGTCCAGGAGGAGCCGGTCACGCCCTCCTCCATCAACCAGGCGGTGCCGCCGGCGGTCGACTCGCTCGTCGCCCGTGCCCTGCGCAAGAACCCCAACGAGCGTTTCCCCAGCGCGGAGGCGATGCTCGAGGAGTGCAACCGCATCGGCGGCTCCGGCGCCACGGGCGGCTCCTCGCCGATCATCATCGCGGGCGGCCCGCCGGCGAGCAGCGGCGCGGGCGTCGCCCAGTCGGTGTTCCCGCCGGTCAGCGCGACGGGCACGCCGCCCCCGCCGACCACCACACCGCTGGGCCAGGCGCCCGGCGGCTACCACACGCCGTACGGTCAGATGCAGCCCGGCTACGGCCCGTCCACGCCGCCGCCGGGCAGCGCCATGCCGATGGGCCAGCACGGCGGCTACCCCACACCCTCCTACACCATGGCGCCGCACCAGGGTCCCCAGCGGGGCGGTGGCGGCAACCGCACGGTGACGTTCATCGCGGTGGCCGCCGTCACCGCCCTCGTGGTGCTGGGCGCGCTCATCGTCATCGGCATCGCCGTCGGGGACGACGAGGAGGAGCCCACGGCCGGGCCGTCGGCCTCCGCCAGCACGGACTCCGGCAACGAGGGCCGCCCGGCCGGCAGCGACGACGGGGACGACACCGCCGACGGCTCGGACGACGACGCCGACGACGCCGCGTTCAAGGACGAGGACAAGACGAAGACGATCGACGCCACGCAGTGCACCGAGGCCCGGGACTACTTCCAGGACCGGGACAAGGAGGAGCCCCGCAAGTCGATGCCCGACCTGACGTTCAAGCACATCGACTCGGTGAAGGACTGCATCCGCAAGGCCGGTTGGAAGCTCGACCCGGACATCTCCTACGAGGACGAGAACATCTACGGCAAGAACACGGTGCTGAAGCAGTCGCCGAAGAACTACGAGGCTCTGGACCCCAAGGAGGACCGCATCACGCTGACGGTCTCCACTGGCCGCGGCTGACCGGCCACCCGGCGCGGCCCCGGCCGCCGCCACCCGAGCTCGCACGGGCCCGGCA
>NZ_BAAHCA010000495.1:0-3648 GCF_054776295.1 Streptomyces sparsus | reverse complement strand
CGGGCCACATGGCTGAGCACGGCGGGCCGGTCGACGATCAGCCACAGCGGCCGGACGGCGGTCTCCGGACTCGTCTGGCCGTCCTGCCGGGCGCGCCCGGCGGCGAGCAGCCTGCGCTGGGTCTCGTGAGCGGCCCACTCCAGTGACGCCAGCGCACCGACCAGTGTGGTCTCGACGCCCAGCACGCCGGGGCGGCCCACCAGGCAGGCGTACTCACCGGTGCCGGTGCCGTCCAGCACCAGGACGTCGCCGTGCTGCAGCGCCTGCAGGGCGAGCGAGCGCAGCAGCGTGGTGGTGCCGGAACCGGGCTGGCCGAGGGCGAGCAGGTGCGACTCGGTGGAGCGCGGGCCGGTGCGCCATACCACCGGCGGCAGGTCGCGGGTGTTCGCACCGTCCCCGACGGGCAGGGTTCGCTGGACCGAGTCCGGGTCGGTGAAACCGAGCACGGCCTCACCCGGGGTGACCACGTACCGCTGCGCGCACAGGTCGGTGGGCAGCGGGTCCAGCACCGTCATCCGGAGCAGGTTGGCCTCCTCCTCCCAGTCGAAGCGGTACTCGCGGCCCCGCCCGGCCTTCGCGCACAGCACCTGCTGGACCCGCGTACGGGAGGCCGGCTCACCGTCGGGGAAGTAGGGCGGGTAGCGCATCAGCAGTCCGGCGAGCCGTCCGTCGGCGGCGAACCCGTGCTCGGTGAACGCGCGCTCCCAGGTGCCGTCGTGGGCGAACAGCGGCTCGGGGTGCCCGTCCTCGACGACGTGGAAATAGGGCACCAGGGCCTCGTAGAGGGCCTGCAGCCGGGCGGTCTGCTCCTCGTCGGGCCCGGCCGGCTCCTCCGGTCCCGGCGGTGGCCGGTCCCGGCCCTGCCAGGCGGCGGCGCCCAGGAGCACGACCACCGCCGCGGCCGGTCCGTAGGGTGCCAGGTAGAGCGCCAGCAGGCACGCCCCGGCGAGGAACAGGGCCGGGCCGCGGCGTTCCTGGGGGGTGTCCGTCCACCAGCGGCGGCCGGCGGCCGTCAGCCGGCTCAGGCCGCGCGCCACCACGATCAGCGGGTGGGAGGCGTCCGCGGCGTGGTCGGCGGCGGTACGGAAGAGGCCGCGGGCGCGGGTGAACGATCCCCCGGCGGGCAGTACACGCAGCAGTGACCGCATCATCGAGTCCCGCTCCCTCCTGCTTGCCGGATCAGAGCGTCAGTCCGCCGAGCAGGTTGGCGATGCTGTCCCCGCCCGCCTTGATGCCCGGCGCGATGGCGGAACCGGCCAGGTAGAAGCCGAACAGCGCGCAGACCACCGCGTGCGACAGCTTCAGACCGTCCTTTCGGAAGAAGAGGAAGGCGACCACTCCGAGCAGGAGGACGCCGGAGACCGACAGGATCATGAGGGCTCCTGCGAGGCGATGAAGGTGACTTTCTGTCCCTTCACCCTCACAGAAATCACATAATCATGCGAAGCGGCAGTCGGGTGGTGTGCCGGTTTCCACCCGTTCGGACGCACCCGCCCGTCTCTGCGCAGCCTGACGTCTCGCGGCGGGCCGTGCCCGGCCGGGTGCCCTGGTCGCGCCCCCGGTCGCCGCGGGTCAGGGACGCACGGTGTAGGAGTTGAGCCGGTCGACGGCTGCGGCGGCGTCCCCCAGTTCGTAGCGGTCGACGGCCACGAAGTTCGGCTTCTTGCGGGCGGCCGGGGCGCAGAAGTTCTCCGCCCGGTTGAGCAGCTTGCCGTTGTCCGACGCGATGGTCGGCGCGATCGGCACGTCCCGGAAGTGGTTCATCACGAACAGCGGTCGGAAGCCCGGCTCCTCCCGGGTGAGCGGCACGTTGACGCCCGCGCCGTACCAGCGGCTGTAGCAGGACCAGTCGGAGCCGCCGATGCCGGGCCCCATCGACCAGTGGTTCTCCACCGTCCACTCGCGCTGGTACATCACGCCGAAGGAGTCCCGGGTGAGGCCGCCGCCGTCCTGGGCCCGGGTGCGGTCGGTGAACAGCAGCAGCTGCCTGCCCGGCCCGCCCAGCTCGGCCATCCGCGGCCAACCGTGGGTGCGCACCCCCTCCCGGTCCGGGCGGTAGAGCACGTCGGCGAGGCCGTTCACCCGGGAGAGTTCGCTGCGCAGCAGCGCGGCGGGCACGTAGTCCTCCAGGAACACCGTGGCGAACTCGCCCGGGTGGGCGCGCAGGTGGTCCACGATGCGTTGCAGACCCACCCACAGGGCCACCGGCCTGCGTACCAGGGTGCAGCTGCCGTGGCACATGATGGCGCCGTCCGGTGTCTGGTGCACGTCCAGCATGAACCCGCGCACGCCGTCGTCCAACTGCTGCCGGAGGCCGCGGGACTGGTTGGGGAAGGCGTTCGAGAACGGTGGCGCGAAACCGCCGTCGACGCCGTTGGCGTAGGCGTTGTGCGCGGTGAGGAAGGTGACCTCGTCCAGGGTCCGCTCACCGGGCGGCGGCATCGGGAGTGAGGGCAGCGGGTTCGCTGTGAGGTACCAGCGGGCCTCCGCCCCGGATGCCGTGGCGAGCCGCGGCCGGTCGGGGTGCACCTGGCCGTTCAGCGCGTCGGCCAGCACCAGCCGGCGGGCGTCGCCGGGCACGCCCAGGGTGAACGTCCCGCCTGCCGCGGCCTGGAGGTCCCACGCCGCGTCCGCCGTGCCGCAGGACACGGTGGCGGCGGCCTCCCCGGCCCTGCCCAGGCAGCGCCCGGTGTCGTCCACGCTCCGCAGCTGGTGCCGGCCGCCGCTCAGTGCCACGGCCGTCCAGCGCTGCTTGCCCTCGTCGCCCCGGGGTCGGCGCAGCAGCACTTCACCACCGGCGTCGGCGGCGTTGAGGCCGTTGACCGCGCTCTGCACGTGGACGGCACCCTCGGGTGGTGCCACCGCGCCGCCGTCCGTGGACCCGACGGCCACCGCCTCGCGGGTCGTGGGCTCCCTGCTCGCGGCCTCGCTGCCGGTGGCAGAGGGGAGTGGTGCCAGCAGGGTGAGGGCCAGTACCGCCGCCGCGCACGTGGTGCGTCGTGCTCCGGGCACGGTCCACCATCCGTTCGTCTGTCAGGTTCAGGTCATCAACGGCCCATGATGGCCCGGGCTGTGCCATGTCGGACAGTGCGGCTTTCGGCCAGTGCCGCCTCGGCCGGCCGCGTCGCCGCACTGGATCCGCGTCGCCGCCTCCGCGCCCGCGCGGCGGGCATCGTGCCCGGCGGCGCCCGTGCGGGCCACGGATCTGTCAGATCCGGCCAAAGACCGGCCGGTGCTGAGCGGACCGCCCTCCCGCCGACGTTCTCCCCAGCACACGCGAGTGAAGACGCGCTTCGTGGACCAGTCGTCGAGGAACGGAAGTGGCACGTGTCCCGGAAGAGAACGGTCAGTCGCCGGAAGAAGGTCGTCATGCTGGCGGTCGCCGCCGCCCTGGTCGGGGGCGGCGCGGCGGTGATGGCCGGAACGAGCCAGGCGTCCGTCGTCTGTGACGGGCTGACGGGTGCGCTGGCGAACAACGAGAGATTCATCGCCGAGCAACGGGCCGCCCCCGATGCCCAGTCGGAGGCCAGGATCGCCAACCGGCAGGCCGTCGTCGAGGAGATCAAACGCAAGCAGGCCGCGTCCGGCTGCGAGGTCGGCGGTGCCGCCCCGCCACCGGCCCAGGCGGCTCCCGCTGAGCCGCCGGCC
>NZ_BAAHCA010000494.1:1491-3650 GCF_054776295.1 Streptomyces sparsus | reverse complement strand
GGCGGCGGGCACGACGTGGACGGGGTACGCGTGCCCGGTCAGGACACCGAGCAGTGCGGCGATCAGGGCCAGTACGCCGAGTGCCGAGCCGCGGGCGGAGAACTGGGGGTGCAGGGCCGGGAGTCGCGGGTGTCGGGCCTGCGATCGGGACCGGCCGGCCGACCGGCGGGCCGGGGGTCGCGGCCGGCGGGTGATCAGCGGGGCGGCGTCGCGGATCCCGACGTGCGGGGGCCGTTCGGCGGGTCCCCCGGTCGCTGCCACCTCGGAACCGTAGCCAGGCCCCGGGCGGAAGGCAACAGACACCCGCCCGGGACGGCCACCGGCTGCGCCCGTCCGGATGCTCAGCGTCCTTCGGTGACTATCCGCTCGATGACGGCGGCGACCCCGTCCTCGTTGTTGGACAGCGTCCGGTGCGGTGTCGCCGCCAGGACGGCCGGGTGCGCGTTCGACATCGCGTAGGCGGTGCCGGCCCAGTTCAGCATCTCCAGGTCGTTGGGCATGTCCCCGAAGGCCACCACCTCCTCGGCGGTGATGCCGCGCTCCGCGCAGCAGTGGGCGAGGGTGCCGGCCTTGCTGACCCCCGGGCCGCTGATCTCCAGCAGCGCGGACGGACTGGACCGGGTGAACGAGGCGTACGTGCCCGCGACCTGCCGCGCCCGGTCCAGGAACACGTCCGGGTCGAGCGTGCGGTGGTGGGCGAGCAGCTTCAGGACCGGCTGGTCGGCGTGCGCGGAGTCACCGGCGAGCAGCTTGGCGACCGGGGCGATCGCCGCACCCGGATCCTCGAAGAACGGGGGGTAGTCCGGCTCGTAGTGGATGCCCCCGGTACGTTCCACGGCGAAGCTCACGCCGGGTGTCGCGGCGCGCAGCGCGGCCACCACCGACAGCGCCCCCGGCACGTCCAACTCCCGCACGCCCACGATGCGCCGGCCCTGGTGCAGGTCCACCACCGCGGCACCGTTGGCGCAGATGGCCAGGCCGTGCCCGTGCACGTGGTCGCTGACCACGTCCATCCAGCGGGCCGGCCGGCCGGTGACGAAGAAGACCTCGATGCCGGCCCGCTCGGCGGCGGCCAGCGCCGCGACCGTGCGGTCCGAGACGGTCTTGTCGTCGTGCAGCAGCGTGCCGTCCAGATCGGTGGCGATCAGGCGGGGCGGCGGCCCGAGAAGCGGGTTCGGGCGACGGTGGGTAGCGGCGGGGTCAGTCACGGTCACATCCTCGCGCATATGCGCGCACAGACGGGCGGTCGGGTGCCCGGATGAGCTGCTTCTCACGTTCACCCGGCAGGCGGCGACGGCTGCGGGCGGTCGAGGGCGGTCGAGGGCGGTGGGGGCGGTGGGGGTGGCGGCTGCGGGCCTGGGCTTCCACATCACCCACACCTACGACCACCTGTCCTGGCGGGTGCCGTTCCGGGACAGGACGTGGTTCGGTGCGCTGCCCACGCTGACGGCCGCCGCCACCGCCACCGAGCGGCTGCGGCTGGGCACCCTGGCGACGTCAGTCAGGCCCTTCTCGCCTGTCGCGGGCCGGCCTGCGGTGATCCTGGCTTTCGGCTTTCGGCTTTCGGCTGTCGAGCACATGAGCGCATGAGTCCGCGCTCCCCGGCGGGACGGCGTCGCGGTCACAGTCCGATCATCCGGACCTTGCCGCCACACAGCCGGGCCATGTCATCGACGTCCGAGGTGAGGACGGCAACCGGGCCGGGCTGGCGCAGGGCTGCTTCCGCGACTGTGGCGTCGACCGCGTACGTGTGCCCGTGCGGACCAGTGACTTCGAGCAGGTGGGCGGCTGCTCTGGCCGCTGCCTCCGCGACCGGCTCCACCTTGACCCGGGAGAGCGCCCAGTGCAGCCGGGGCAGGTTCACCTGCTGGGTGACTGCGCTATGCGCCGGTTCAGCAGCGGTCCAGGCCGACAGGCATCGGCAGCCAGACGCTTCCGCGCTCGTCGGCTGACAGCCCGAAACGAAGGCCGACCGCTGACCCGGCGGACGTAGGCTCGTGCACATGAGTCTGCGTCTGAGTACGGTGATCCTTCCCATCCACCGGTGGAGCGAGGGGCGGAAGGTCTGGCAGCGGGCCGAGGAACTGGGCTTCGACACCGCCTACACCTACGACCACCTGTCCTGGCGGGTGCCGTTCCGGGACAGGACGTGGTTCGGT
>NZ_BAAHCA010000494.1:0-1393 GCF_054776295.1 Streptomyces sparsus | reverse complement strand
GCCCACGCTGACGGCCGCCGCCACCGCCACCGAGCGGCTGCGGCTGGGCACCCTGGTGACGTCGCCGAACTTCCGCCACCCGGTGACCCTGGCGAAGGAACTGATGTCGCTCGACGACATCTCGGGCGGCCGGGTGACGCTGGGCATCGGGGCGGGCGGCAACGGCTACGACGCGAGCGTGCTGCTCGGCGGCGACCAGCAGCCCTGGACACCGCGGGAGCGCGCCGACCGGTTCGCCGAGTTCGTGCCGCTGTTGGACCGGTTGCTGACCGAGGACGCCACCACCTTCGAGGGCGACTTCTACGCCGCCCGCCAGGCGCGCAACATCCCCGGCTGCGTGCAGCGCAAGCGGCTGCCGTTCGCCGTCGCCGCCACGGGCCCCCGCGGCATGCGGCTCGCCGCCCGGCACGGACAGGCATGGGTCACCACCGGGGACCCGAAGGTCGGACCCGACGGCACCCCCGCCCAGTCCCGTGCCGCCATCGCCGCCCAGCTGGACCGGCTCGTGCAGGCGTGCGGGGAACAGGACCGCGACCCGGCGGAGCTGGCCAAGGTGCTGCTCACCGGCTTCACGCCCGAGCGGCTGCTGGACTCGGTGGACGCCTTCGTCGACTTCGCCGGGGCCCACGCGGCACTCGGCATCGACGAGCTCGTCCTGCACTGGCCCGTGCCGGGCACGATCTTCGAGGCGTCGCAGCAGACGTTCGAGGCCATCGCCGTCGAAGGCGCCGAGCAACTGCGGCGAGAGGGCTGACATGGGTTTCCTGGACGCGCTCTTCGGGCGCCGCAAGCCGGCCCGGCCCGATCTGGACCAGCTGTTCGCGCTGCCGTCCGCCGCCATCACCCTGGAGACCGGCGGCGGTTTCGCACCCACCGGACTCGGCTCGGTGTGCTTCGCGGGCGTGGAGGGCGGCGCGTTCTCCCGGCTCCAGGACGAGGTGCGGCAGCTGCTCGGCACGGCCGAGTTCAGCCAGGACTCCTTCGGCTACACCTGGGTGCTCTGCCGGCACGCCCCGGAGGAGACCGCGTCACTGGTCAACGACCTGCACGCGGTGAACACCTACCTCCAGGACGCCGGGTTCGGTCCGCAGCTGCTGTGCTCGCTGGTCGGCTTCCGCGACGAGAACGACCGGTCGCTGGCACTGGTGTACCTGTACAAGCGCGGCACGTTCTACCCCTTCGCGCCGCTGCCGGGCGGTGGCGAGCGGAGGGACAACGCCCTGGAACTCCAGACGAAGGCGCTGCTCACCGAGGACCTGACCGTCGAGCAGGACCTGAGCCGCTGGTTCCCGGTCTGGGGCGCCCCCGGGCTGTGACGGAGCGGGCCCGTGGGGCCCGTGGCGCGGCCGGGCGTTGACGTCCGTGGCGGGCCGGCGGGGTCGGCGGCGACGCG
>NZ_BAAHCA010000493.1:0-3657 GCF_054776295.1 Streptomyces sparsus | reverse complement strand
GCGGCACGGGCGGCGGGACGGGCGGGCGGCGGGACGGGCGGGTGCTGCGCCGGGGCCTTCGTCCGGGTGTCGCGAATAGGGGTGCGACACGCCGGAGCCCGGCGCCCGGCGACCGGTGCAGCTTGCTGACCTGCACAGGGAACGCCCAGCTCAGGGGATACGACAACGGTGTTCAGTGCCGCGTTGCAGATACCCCCCTCCCGTAGTTCACTGAGGCGGTTGGGACGGCCGCGGCGGCCGTCACGAGCAGCAGGACACGAGCAGCGGGAAGGGCGTCCTCATGGGTGCGGGGCACGATCACGGCGGTCCGCCGCCAGGAACCACCGGGACCGCGGCGGCGGCCTACCGGGGGCGGCTGCGCATCACGCTGGCCATCGCGTGCGCGCTGCTGGCCACCGAGGTGGTCGGTGCCTGGCTGACCGGCTCGCTGGCGCTGCTCGCCGACGCGGGGCACGTGGCCACGGACGTCATCGGCATCGGCATGGCGCTCACCGCGATCCACTTCGCGAACCGCCCCTCCAGTGCGCGCCGCACCTTCGGCTTCGCCCGGGTGGAGATCCTCGCTGCACTGCTCAACTGCCTGCTGCTGCTGGGCGTGGGGGGCTACATCCTGTTCGAGGCCGTCGAGCGGCTGCGTGAGCCGACCGAGGTGCCCGGCGGGCTGACGATCGTCTTCGGGCTCATCGGCCTGGTCCTCAACAGCGTCTCGCTGTCCCTGCTGATGCGGGGCCAGAAGGAGAGCCTGAACGTGCGGGGCGCGTTCCTGGAGGTGCTGGCGGACGCCCTCGGCTCGGTGGCGGTGGTGATCGCCGCCCTGGTGATCATGCTGACCGGCTGGCGGCAGGCCGACCCGCTCGCTTCGCTGCTGATCGCGTTGATGATCGTGCCGCGTACAGTGAAGCTCGCCAAGGAGGCACTGGACGTCCTGCTGGAGTCCGCGCCCAGGGACGTCGACATCACCGAGGTCAGGCAGCACATCCTGGCGGTGCCGGGAGTGGAGGACCTGCACGACCTGCACGTGTGGACGATCACCTCGGGCATGCCGGTGCTGTCGGTGCACGTCGTGGTGAGCCGGGAGGCGCTGGACACCGTCGGCCACGAACGGATACTGCACGAACTCCAGGACTGCCTGGGCACGCACTTCGACGTCGAGCACTGCACCTTCCAGCTGGAACCGCACGGGCACGCGCAGCACGAGGCCAGGCTCTGCCACTGATTCCCGTACGGCACACTGGGGCATTCAGTCGGAACAGAGGAGGAACATGGCGAACAACCCTGCGGGTCCGATCATGCTCGAACTGGTCGACGAGCACGGAACGACGATCGGCACCGCGGAGAAGCTGTCCGCCCACCAGGCGCCAGGACAGCTGCACCGCGCCTTCTCGGTCTTCCTCTTCGACGAGCGGGGAAGGCTGCTGCTCCAGCGGCGCGCCCTCGGCAAGTACCACTCCCCCGGTGTGTGGTCCAACACCTGCTGCGGCCATCCCTACCCGGGGGAACCGCCGTTCGCCGCCGCCGCCCGGCGGGTCGGCGAGGAGTTGGGGGTGTCCCCGGTGCTGATGCGGGAGGCCGGGACGGTCCGCTACAACCATCCCGACCCGGACTCGGGCCTGGTGGAGCAGGAGTTCAACCACCTCTTCGCCGGCGTGGTGACGGCCGCGCCGCGGCCGGACCCGGCCGAGGTCGCCGAGACCGCCTTCGTCACACCGCGGGAGCTGGAGCGGCGGCACGCCGAGGGTGTGTTCTCCTCGTGGTTCATGACCGTGCTGGACGCCGCCCGGCCGGGTGTGCGCGAGGTGACGGGCAGCGCGGCAGGCTGGTGAGGGGGGCACGGCAGGCTGGTGAGGGGGGCACGGCGCCCCGGTGACGGAACGTTTCACGTCCAGGGCCGGTGACGGAACGTTTCACGACCGGTCGGCTCCGTGGTGGGGCAGTGGCAGCGCGGCCCAGATGACCTTGCCGCCGGCCGCGGTCTGCTCGACGTCGCAGGTGCCGCCGTGCTCGGTCACGAAGGCCTTCACCAGCAGCAGCCCCCGCCCGCCGGTCAGCTCGTGCTCGGGGTCGGCCGCCAGCGCCTTCGGCCGGTAGGGGTGGCCGTCCTCGACGGCCACCCGCGCCCAGCCGCCGCCCAGCGAGACCTCCACCCCCACCTCGGGTGACAGCAGGGCGGCGTGCAGCACGGCGTTGGTGACCAGCTCCGAGAGGACCAGCATCAGGGCCTGCATCAGCTCCTCGGTCACCGGGGCACGCTGCCGGCGGATGAGGTCGCGGACGGCGTGGCGGACCTGGGGCACCGAGGAGTCCACGGCGGGAGCGGCGAAGCGCCAGGCCCCCGCGTAGCCCGGGGGCTCCGCCGGTTCCGCGGCGGACGGCTGGGGCAGGGCGCTCCCGCGGCTGTCCATGATCACCGGCACCCACCCTCTGTCCGTGGCTGCGCGGCGTCTCTTCGCACGCGTCCACCACTACGAGTGTTGGTACATACCGGTACGTGCAGGGCGTTCGACCGCAATCGACCGGTAATTGACGTATCCAGAACGCTTCTGTGCACTTCTGCCGGATCGACCGCCTACTGCGCCTCCACGTGACCGGTCCCCTCACCCTTGCGCCGGCCCGGCCCGTCCGTGTCCGGCTGGTGCCCCGGCCGGGTGGCCGGGTCGTCGCCCTCGCCACGCTCATCCCGCCCCTCGCGCTCCTCACGTTGGCGGTCTGCATCGTCCCGCCCCTGCGCCACCAGCCCGGCGACGTGCCGCCCGGTGATGCCGGTGGCGAGCAGCCCGATGCCGTCGAAGAGCAGCGCCAGGGAGAAGAACGCGCCCAGGGTGTAGAGCGTGCTCTGCGGCCAGTCGATCAGCACCAGCACACCCAGCAGCACACCCAGCGCGCCCTGCGCGACCGTCCAGATCATCTGCGGACCGCGCGCGACCAGGCCGCCCACCAGGCGGAACACTCCCCCGGTAAGGAACAGCAGCGCCGCGAACAGTGTCAGTCCGGCGGCACTGGTGGCCGGGTTGAGCACCACGACCGCGCCGGCTGCGATGTAGAGGGCGGCCACGATCAGGCCGAGCCAGAAGAAGTTCGACTTGTGCGACTGCACCGCGTGCAGCAGCGCCACCACACCGCCGATCAGCAGCAGCCAGCCGAAGAGCAGCACGGTGGTGATGGTGGCCAGCCAGACGTACACCAGGCCGATCAGCCCGCCGATGACGAGCACCGCGCCGAGCACGCTGAGCCAGCCCAGGCTGCGGGTGAGCCCGGCCTCCGACTTGGGTCCGGTACTGCTCTTCCTGCCGACCATGCGACACCTCCAGGGGTCTTCGATCCAGCCTGCCTCTCCGGGCGGGTACCCGCCCGGTCGGATTGACCCATCCGGGACCCGGCTAACATCCCCGCTCATGGATCCCCTGCGGCCCGGCCTCGGGTGCGAGACGGCCGACGGCGTCGCGACCGTCACGCTGCACCACCCCGCGAAGCGCAACGCGATGACCGCCGCGATGTGGCGCGCGCTGCCCGACCTGCTGGGCCGGCTGGCCGCCGAGCCCGAGGTGCGGGCTCTGGTGCTGACCGGTTCGGGCGGCACGTTCTGCGCGGGCGCCGACATCTCCACCCTGCACGGCGACCCGGCCGCCGAGGACGGCCCGCAGCGGCTCGCCGTCGCCG
>NZ_BAAHCA010000492.1:0-3679 GCF_054776295.1 Streptomyces sparsus | reverse complement strand
CGAGCCCGGGTGGTGTTTCACCGTGCAGTATCGACCCCCGCACGGCCCCGCGCGGAACCGGATGCGGCGACACCGCTTGCGGGCCGCACCCACACGTGCTCCCTGGCCCGCACGGACCGGCGTCCCCGGGCCCGCACGGACGACCAGCCCGCGGGCCCCGTCGAGGGGCGGGACCCGTCGAGGGGCGGTCGGGGTCAGCGTCGGCCGTCGGCCGTGTCCACGCCGTCCCAGAGGTTGTCGTACCACGCACGGTCCGCCGCGCGGCGGTCGGTGGGGCGCTTGGGGTCGGCGCTGCCGTCCTCGATGATGAAGCCCGTCTCTCCGGGACGCAGGTAGTGCAGATGGCGTCGGGCCTGCTGCTCGACGTAGGCCGGGTCCTCCCAGCGGGCGCGTTCCTTGCGGAGCCGCTCGACGGCGGTCTCGGCCTCCGCCGCCTGCCTCCGCTGGTCGGCGATCTCCGAGCGCTGCGAGACGTACTGGCGCATCGGGTAGGCCAGCGCGACGACCATCGAGCACACCACCAGCGCCAGCAGCGCGGCGCGCCCGGTGAGGCGGCTGCGGCGGGGGGTCTCCAGTCGGCGGTTCTGCGCACGGTAGACCTTGGCGGCGGCCTCCTCGCCGAGCGCCTTGAGTCTGGTCGCGGTGGAGAACCGGTCCCGGTCCGCGGCCACATCGCCTCCAGGAGTCGCTACGTCTGCGTCCCGGCTCACGGTACGGGACCGTGGGCCGGGACGCGGGGCGACGGGCGGTAGTACCGCCCTCGTGCTCTGCCGAGCCGTGGAGGCGGGGCCTCCACGGCGGCGGGGGCCCGGGCCGTCACCGGCCCGGGGCCTTCCGCCTGCGACGTGCCTCTCAGCCCTTGAAGCGGGGGAAGGCGCTGCGGCCGGCGTAGACGGCGGCGTCGTCGAGGATCTCCTCGATGCGCAGAAGCTGGTTGTACTTGGCGACGCGCTCGGAGCGGGCCGGGGCGCCGGTCTTGATCTGGCCGCAGTTGGTGGCGACGGCGAGGTCGGCGATGGTGACGTCCTCGGTCTCGCCGGAGCGGTGGGACATCATGCACTTGAAGCCGTTGCGCTGGGCCAGCTCGACGGCGTCGAGGGTCTCGGTCAGCGAGCCGATCTGGTTGACCTTGACCAGCAGCGCGTTCGCGGACTGCTCGTCGATGCCGCGCTGGAGCCGCTCGGGGTTGGTGACGAACAGGTCGTCGCCGACCAGCTGCACGGCGTCGCCAAGGCGGGAGGTGATGGTCTTCCAGCCGTCCCAGTCGTCCTCGTACAGCGGGTCCTCGATGGAGACCAGCGGGTACGCCTCGACCAGCTCGGCGTAGTAGTCGGTCATCTGCGCGGCGGTGCGGGTCTGGCCCTCGAACTCGTACGAGCCGTCCTTGTAGAACTCGGACGCGGCGACGTCCAGGGCGAGCGCGATGTCGCGGCCCGGGGTGTAGCCGGCCTTCTGGATGGCCTCCAGGATGAGGTCGAGCGCCTCGCGGTTGGAGCCCAGGTTCGGGGCGAAGCCGCCCTCGTCGCCGAGACCCGTGGCCAGGCCGCGCTCCTTGAGGACCGCCTTCAGCGCGTGGTACGTCTCGGTGCCCCAGCGCAGGGCCTCGGAGAAGGACTCCGCGCCGATCGGCGCGATCATGAACTCCTGGATGTCCACGTTGGAGTCGGCGTGCGAGCCGCCGTTGAGGATGTTCATCATCGGCACCGGCAGCAGGTGCGCGTTGGGGCCGCCGAGGTAGCGGAACAGCGGCAGGTCGGAGGCCTCGGACGCGGCGTGCGCCACGGCCAGCGAGACGCCGAGGATGGCGTTGGCGCCCAGCGAGGACTTGTCGGCGGTGGCGTCCAGGTCGAACATCGCCTGGTCGATCAGCCGCTGCTCGGTCGCGTCGTAGCCGACCAGCTCCGGGCCGATCTGCTCGATGACGGCCAGCACGGCCTTCTCGACGCCCTTGCCGCCGTAGCGGCCCTTGTCGCCGTCACGCAGTTCGATGGCTTCGAAGGCACCGGTGGAGGCGCCGGAGGGGACAGCGGCACGGCCGGTGCTGCTGTCGTCGAGGCCGACCTCGACCTCGACCGTGGGGTTGCCTCGCGAGTCGAGGATCTCGCGGGCTACGACGACGTCGATGGACGGCACGAGCATCTCCTTGGGGTGTGTCCGGCTACTGATGCGAGAGCCTAACGGTCTCCCGGCCTGCACGGGGGCTCCGGTCCGTGTCGTGGACCGGAACGCGGGATGAAGTCGCAGCTCAGAGCTGATCACCGGGGTGGGAAAGTTTTGTTCCGGTGATGAAGAAAACGCGGTGGACGGCCGGCCCTCGACGACGGAAAGCCCGGCCCGGTGATCCTTGGGACCACCGGGCCGGGCTCCACCGGTATCACCCGCCTGCCGGCGGATCAGCCGCTCGTCACAGGCTGAGCTGCTGACCGGGGAAGATCAGGTTCGGGTTGCCGCCGACGACGCCGCGGTTCTTGGCGTACAGCTGCTGCCAGCCGACACCGTGGGCGGCGGCGATGGAGCCGAGCGTGTCGCCCGCCTTGACGGTGTAGTCACCGGTCCGGCCGCTCGAACGGGAGGGCTGCTGCGGCTGCGCCTCGCGCTTGGGCTGCGGCTGCGACTGCCGGGCGGGCTTCTCGGCGGGCTTCGACTGCTGCTGGCTGTTCGCCGCGCCACCGGTGTTGACGTTGGGCTTGGCACCACCGGAGGTCAGGCCGCCGGCACCGGCGCAGGCCCAGGCACCCGGGCCCTGGATGGCGAGCAGTCGCTCGGCGGTGGCGATCTGCTGGCCCTTGGTGGCGAGGTCGGCACGCGGGGCGTACTTGGTACCGCCCGCGGCCTCCCAGCTGGACTGCGAGAACTGCAGACCGCCGTAGTAGCCGTTGCCGGTGTTGATGGACCAGTTGCCACTGGACTCGCACTCGGCAACGCGGTCCCAGGTGTCCACGGAAGCAGCCTGGGCACCGGTGGCACCCATCAGCGGAACGGCGACGGCGGCCGCACCGGCCAGCGCTGCGGCCTGAACGAGGCTGGTGGAACGACGACGACGAACCTTGCTGGAGAACAGCACGCTTTTTCTTCCTCACCGACGCCTACGAGGTGAGCTGTCGGGTTCGGGCGGTGAGACGCCCGGTCCCGCACCACTTGGTGCCGGACTTCACCCCAAGCCGCCGAGGCGGCACTTACCTGGTTCCCCCGCTCCTGCCAACGGCGCTGACGCGACGGTGTTCCGACGGCCGCCGGCAGGATTCGGCGTGACGGTCGTCGGTGTCCGCAGTAGCGAACGAGAACGACGTTAAGCACACCGGGCGGAGTGGTTCAAGAACCGCCGAATACCGCCAATAGGGGCGACTTGACGGTCCGAAAGGTGCGTTTTCGCAGGTCGGATCAGTGTCCGCCCTGCCCGAAATGGGAACACGCCGACCAGATTGGATGAGGATCATCACACTTCTGACGGACTGGGAGTATGCGTGACCATGTGATCCGGGCAGCCCGACGCCGCCCCTCGGACACCGCGAAAGGCGGCGACCGGAGTGGCGGCGGGGGTGAGGTGCGCCACGAAGGCGGCGCGAACGGAGTGACGTGCGTGACACCGCACAGCGCCGCCGACGACGGACGGCCCACCGGTGGCGGACGGCGGCGGCGGACGGCGACGGCGGGCTTCGCGACGGTGCGGACGGCGGGC
>NZ_BAAHCA010000491.1:0-3683 GCF_054776295.1 Streptomyces sparsus | reverse complement strand
CGGCGGCCCGGGCGGTGGCGGCGGCGACGGTGGTCCGGCCCGCGCCGCCGGTGCCGGTGACGAGTACGGTGCGCGGCCCGGGAACGGCAGGCGGCATGTCAGTCCTTGCCGGCTGCCGTGCCGGACTCGACTCGCTTCTTCAGGCCGTCCAGTGCGCGGTCGATGATGACCTTCTCGGCCTTGCGCTTGATCATGCCGAGCATGGGGATCTTGACGTCGACCGTCAGCTGGTAGGTGACCTCGGTACGGGCACCGCCGTCGAGGGGTTCGAGCAGGTAGGAGCCGTCCAGGGCGCGCAGCATCTGGGACTTCACCAGCGACCACCGGACCTCGCCGGGGCCGGGCCACTCGTAGCCGAGGGTGTGCTCGTCCTTGATGGCGCCGGCGTCCAGCAGCAGCCGGACGTTCCGGGCGCGGCCCCGGTCGTCGGTGGAGAGGACCTCGGCCTCCTTCACCTCGCCCGTCCACTCCGGATAGCGGGCGAAGTCGGCGATCACGTCCATGACCTCGGCCGGTGCCGCGTCGATGGTGATGCTCGACCTGGTGTGTTCCGCCATCGCCCTGGCTCCTCCGCTGAACCCGTGTGTGCCGCTGTGGTCTTCGGCGCCCCGACGCGACCCGCGTCCGGCGCGCCGCTGTGGTGCGTCGCGTGCTGCGGTCCCGAGGCTACCGCGCTGCCGCGGGGCGTCGGTCACCACTCCAGCACGCGCGGCCTGCCGGTGGAGGCGAAGTGGCCGACGTTGACGCACTCGGTGGCGCCGATCCGCATGCGCTGGACCAGCGGCTGGTGCACGTGGCCGAACAGCGCGTAGCGCGGGCGCACCCGGTGGATGGCGTCGAGCAGGGCGGCGCTGCCGCGTTCGAAGCGGCGGGCGACGGTGTCGTAGCACAGCTCGGGCACGTCCGGCGGGATGTGCGAGCACAGCACGTCCACCTCGCCGAGTGCGGTGACCTTCTCGGCGTAGACGTCCTCGTCGATCTCGAACGGGGTGTTCATCGGGGTGCGGAGGCCGCCGCCGACGAAGCCGACGGTGAGGCCGCCGATGACGGCCGTGCCGCCGTCGAGCACGGTGGTGCCGGGCCGCGTGTACTCCGGCCACAGGCGCGGCATGTCGACGTTGCCGTAGGTGGCGTAGGTCGGTGCGGGAAAGGCGGCGAACAGTTCCGCGTACTGCTTGCGCACGGCGGCCTCGATGGCGGCGGGCCGGTCCACGCCGTCCCAGAGGCGGCGGGAGAACTCGCGCGCCTCGGTGAACCGTCGTGCGGTGCGCAGCTCCACGATGCGGTCCGCGGCCTCGACGCCGAACAGCTCGGGCAGGATGCCGCGCGAGTGGTCGGCGTAGTCCAGGAAGAGGATGAGGTCGCCGAGGCAGATCAGCACGTCCGCGCCGTCTCCGGCTCGGGCGAGGTCCTCGGCGTTGCCGTGCACATCACTGACCACATGAATCCGCGTCCCAGGCATGGGTGCAGCCTAGGCCGCGCAGGTGTTCCGACGGCAGCGGGCCGGCGGGGGCCGAAGGGGGCGCGCGGTCACGTCGCCGGGGGGCGCGGACGGGCGCCCGGCGCGTGGCCGAAGGCCGTCGCTTCCTGGTCAGGGCGGCCGTGGACTAGGGTTTCTCCGTGAGAGGCGTCTTCACCGCCTCCCGCATGTGACACAGCGAACATCTGGCTTTTCCCCCTATCCCCACGCCCATACCGATGGGTAACGTCCGGGCCGTCCAACCCCGGGACCGCCAGCGTCCACGGGCGAGCCAACGGAGGCCGACCCGCTGCGGCCCCCGTTCCGGCGCCGATGAGGAGCAGCAGTCTTGCGCGAGTTCAGCCTTCCGGCCCTGTACGAGGTCCCCGCGGACGGAAATCTGACCGATCTGATCCGTCGGAACGCCGCTCAGCACCCCGACGTCGCGGTGATCGCCCGCAAGGCGCCCGGCGCACCGGGGGGCTGGCAGGACCTGACGGCGACGGAGTTCCTCGCCGAGGTCCGCGCCGCCGCCAAAGGCCTGATCGCGTCCGGTGTGCAGCCCGGCGACCGGGTCGCCCTGATGTCGCGCACCCGGTACGAGTGGACGCTGCTGGACTTCGCCATCTGGAGCGCCGGCGCGGTGACCGTGCCGGTGTACGAGACGAGTTCCGCGGAGCAGGTCGCGTGGATCCTCGGTGACTCCGGGGCGGTCGGCATCCTGGTGGAGAGCGCGGAGCACGCCGAGTGCGTCGCGTCGGTCGCCGAGCGGCTGACCGAGCTGCGGCACGTGTGGACGATCGACGACGGCGCCGTGTCCGAGCTGGAGGCGGCGGGCGCGGAGATCAGCGAGGAGACCGTCGACGAGCGCGGCTCGGCGGCCCACGCCGACTCCCCCGCCACCCTCGTGTACACCTCCGGCACCACCGGCCGTCCCAAGGGCTGCGTGCTGACCCACCGCTCCTTCTTCGCCGAGTGCGGCAACGTCGTGGAGCGGCTGCGGCCGCTGTTCCGCACCGGGGAGGGCTCGGTGCTGCTGTTCCTGCCGGCCGCGCACGTCTTCGGACGCATGGTGCAGCTGGCCGCGGTGATGGCGCCGATCCGCCTGGGCCACGTGTCCGACATCAAGAACCTCACCGACGAGCTGGCGTCGTTCCAGCCGACCATCGTGCTGGGGGTGCCCCGGGTCTTCGAGAAGGTCTACAACTCGGCCCGGGCCAAGGCTCAGGCCGACGGCAAGGGCAAGATCTTCGACCGGGCCGCGGACACCGCCATCCGCTACAGCCGGGCCATGGACGAGCCGTCCGGGCCGTCGCTGCGCCTGAGGCTCACCCACAAGCTGTTCGACCGGCTCGTCTACGGCAAGCTGCGCGCGGTCCTGGGCGGCCGGGCCACCCACGCCATCTCCGGCGGGGCGGCGCTCGGTGAGCGGCTCGGCCACTTCTACCGCGGCATCGGCTTCACCGTGCTGGAGGGCTACGGCCTCACCGAGACGTGCGCGGCGACGGCGTTCAACCCGTGGGACCGGCAGAAGATCGGCACGGTCGGCCAGCCGCTGCCGGGCTCCGTGGTGCGCATCGCCGACGACGGCGAGGTGCTGCTGCACGGCGACCACCTGTTCACCGGCTACTGGAACAACAAGGCCGCCACCGACGAGGCGCTGGCCGACGGCTGGTTCCACACCGGTGACATCGGCACCCTCGACGAGGACGGTTATCTCGCGATCACCGGCCGCAAGAAGGAGATCCTGGTGACGGCCGGCGGCAAGAACGTCGCACCGGCCGTCATCGAGGACCGGATCAGGGCGCACGCGCTGGTCGGCGAGTGCATGGTCGTCGGCGACGGGCGGCCGTTCATCGGCGCGCTCGTCACGCTGGACGAGGAGTTCCTGCCGCGCTGGGCCGAGGAGCACGGCAAGGGAGGGCTCTCGCACGCCGAACTGCTGGCCGACCCGGAACTGCTGGCCGCCGTGCAGGGCGCGGTGGACGAGGGCAACACCGCGGTGTCCCGGGCGGAGTCGGTGCGCAAGTTCCGGCTGCTGGACGCCCAGTTCAGTGAGGAGTCAGGGCACGTCACGCCGTCGCTGAAGCTCAAGCGCAACGTGGTGGCCAAGGACTTCGCGCAGGAGATCGAGTCGCTGTACACCTGACCGCGCGCGGGCCGCGGCGGACGTCCCCCGCGCCCGGCGACAGCGCCGCCGTGGGCGCCTCCGGGGGTGCCTCCG
>NZ_BAAHCA010000490.1:0-3693 GCF_054776295.1 Streptomyces sparsus | reverse complement strand
GGTCGGCCGGGAGCGGGGCAGGTGCGGCGAGGGACGGGGCGGCGGTGGCCGCGGCGTGCGCGAGCCACTGCACGACGGTGGAGACCGTGCCGGAGTCCAGCGCGGACAGCGCGGCGAGGGCCGTGCGGTCACCGGGGCCGGGTGGCACGCCGTACTCGGTGAGCTTGGCGAGGAGGGCGAGGCGGTTCTCGTCGGCCTCTCCTAGTACGGGTGCGCGTCCTGCGGGAAGTGCGCATGCGTCGGTGTTGGTGGTGAGCATGTGCGGCGACCTCCGATGGGTCCGGCCCCTGGCGTACGGGACCGGAGGGTGTCGGGAACAGGTGATGATTGATCCCACTGCGGAACGATTGGTCCCGGTTCCCGTCACCGTGTGTTCTCACCCGTTCAGCGGCGTGGACGTGCGCGCCCGGCCCGCCCCGGCGGGGCCGCGCGGGCGCCTGCGGGCCGGCGGGGCAGCGGGGTAGCGTCGGGTGTATGCATGCGATCACGATTCCCGAACCCGGTGGCCCCGAGGCGCTCGTCTGGGCCGAGGTACCCGATCCCGTGCCCGGTGAGGGCGAGGTCCTGATCGAGGTGGCGGCGACGGCCGTCAACCGTGCCGACACGCTCCAGCGGCAGGGCTTCTACGACCCGCCGCCCGGCACGTCCCCCTACCCGGGCCTGGAGTGCTCCGGGACGATCGCCGAGTTGGGGCCGGGTGCGGTCGGCTGGAACGTCGGCGACGAGGTGTGCGCGCTGCTGACCGGTGGCGGCTACGCGGAGAAGGTCGCCGTGCCGGCCGGTCAACTGCTGCCCGTGCCCGCCGGTATGGACGTGGTGGAGGCGGCCGGGCTGCCCGAGGTGGCCTGCACGGTCTGGTCGAACGTCTTCATGATCGCGCATCTGCGGCCGGGTGAGACGCTGCTGGTGCACGGCGGCGGCAGTGGGATCGGCACGATGGCGATCCAGTTGGCGAAGGCCGTCGGAGCACGGGTGGCGGTGACGGCGGGCAGCACGGAGAAGCTGCGGCGCTGCGCCGAGTTGGGTGCGGACGTGCTCATCGACTACCGCGAGCAGGACTTCGTGGAGGAGCTGGCCAAGGCGACGGACGGTCACGGCGCCGACGTCGTCCTGGACATCATCGGGGCCAAGTACCTCGACCGGAACATCAAGGCACTCGCGGTCAACGGCCGCATCGCGGTGATCGGTCTGATGGGCGGTCGCAAGGGCGAACTGAACCTGGGCGCACTGCTCGGCAAGCGCGGTGCCATCACGGCGACGACCCTGCGGGCGCGGCCGGTGGAGGAGAAGACCGCTATCGTGGCAGCGGTGCGGGAGCACGTGTGGCCGCTGGTCGAGAGCGGCCGGATCCGTACCGTGGTGGACCGTCAACTCCCGTTGCCCCAGGCGGCGGAGGCGCATCGGACGATGGAGAGCAGCAGCCACGTCGGCAAGATCCTGCTGACTCGTTGAGGCGGCCCCCGAGCCCCTCAATTCACTCTGCGTCAACCCTTCCGCCCGAGATGCCGGACTCCGCCATTCATGTGACGCTGGTACTACTCCAGTCGGTGAGTCTGTACGGGAGGGATCGGAGCTCGTGAAGGCGTCCGTGAGTGGTCTGCTCGTCAGTGTGGTCCTGACCGCGATGCTGCCGGCCTCGGTGGCGATGGCGACCACGGCTCCGCCGTCGGAGCCGTCCTCGTCGCCTTCCTTCCGGTATCCCGTGGGCGGCGGCGAGCTGGTGTTGCCGGTACCGGGGCATGGGCACGGTGGCTTGTGGCCCGGGCACGGCGAGCCGTCCCACGACGCCGCGGGCTCACCGTCGCCCTCCGCGTCGCCGTCGGACAGCGAGTCGCCGGACGCGGAGGCGTCCCTCTCGGCACCGCCGCCGTCGCCGACCCCCTCGCCCACGCCGTCCCGGCAGCCGCAGGACGTCGTGGTGCGGCCGTCGGTGCCGCCGCGGCAGCAGCCGCCGTCCCCGCAGCGCTGGATCCCCGCGCACGAGGTCCGCGAGGACGACCTCGGCGAGTGGGACCTGTACGCGGACGAGGAGGACGAGCGGGCCGGCGAGCAGTTGACCTTCCCGCAGACCGGTGGCGAGCTGCTGCCGGTGCTCCCGCTGGGCGCCGGACTGGCCTGCCTGGGGCTGGGGCTGGCGTTCCTCGGGCTTCGCCTGCGGCGCCGGTGAGCGGTCCGCCGCCGGCGTGCAGAATGGAGGTATGACACAGCCGATGAACGAACGCTCGCAGGAGAGTCAGCAGGTCCTGGTCGTCGGCCCGGACGGGATGGCACTCGGCAGCACCGCGGCCGCGGGCAGCGGCGACGACGGGGACGCCCGGGAGACCCCGGTGACCGAGATGGTCGAGCAGCCCGCCAAGGTCATGAGGATCGGCAGCATGATCAAGCAGCTGCTGGAAGAGGTGAAGTCGGCGCCGCTGGACGAGGCGAGCCGGGTCCGGCTCAAGGAGATCCACTCCAGTTCCGTCAAGGAGCTGGAGGACGGACTCGCACCCGAGCTGATCGAGGAGCTGGAGCGGATCTCGCTGCCCTTCACCGACGACGTGGTGCCCACCGAAGCCGAACTGCGCATCGCCCAGGCCCAGCTCGTGGGCTGGCTGGAGGGCCTCTTCCACGGCATCCAGACGGCCCTCTTCGCCCAGCAGATGGCTGCCCGCGCCCAGCTGGAGCAGATGCGGCGGGCGCTGCCGCCCGGCACGCTGCCCGACGGTCCCGAGGGCGCAGGCGAGCAGGGCCCGGTCCGCTCCGGCCCCTACCTCTGACCGCTCGGACACCGCTGACCGCTCGGACCTTCCCGCCGCACGGAAGCACGGGCGGCGGACACCGGAAGGGCCCGGCACGCGTACGTGCCGGGCCCTTCCGGTGTTCCTGCCGCCGGGGACGCCCGTCGGACGGCTGCTGATCGCCCGCCGGGCCGCCGCCCGTCAGCTCCAGGTGATGAGCCGCTTGGGGTGCTCCAGCACGGCCGCCGTGTCGGCCAGCACGCGGGAGCCCAGCTCGCCGTCGACCAGCCGGTGGTCGAAGGAGAGCGCCAGCGTGGTGACCTTGCGGGGCTTGACCTTGCCCTTGTGCACCCACGGCTGGTCCTTGATCGCGCCGAAGGCGAGGATCGCGGACTCCCCGGGGTTGAGGATCGGCGTGCCGGTGTCCACACCGAAGACGCCCACGTTGGTGATGGTGACCGTCCCGCCCTGCATGTCGGCGGGTGACGTCTTGCCGTCCCGTGCGGTGCTGATCAGGTCGCTCAGCGACGTCGACAGCTCCGGCAGCGTCTTGGCCTGGGCGTCCTTGATGTTCGGCACGATCAGCCCGCGCGGGGTGGCCGCCGCGATGCCCAGGTTGACGTAGTCCTTGTAGACGATCTCCTGGTTCTCCTCGTCCCAGGACGCGTTGACGTCCGGGTTGCGGCGGATGGCGACCAGCAGGGCCTTGGCGACGAGCAGCAGCGGGTTGACCCGCAGCCCCGCCATCTCCGGGTCCTCCTTGAGCTGCTGCACGAGCTTCATCGTGCGGGTGACGTCGACCGTCACGAACTCGGTGACGTGCGGCGCGGTGAAGGCGCTGGACACCATGGCGGCGGCCGTCGCCTTGCGCACGCCCTTGACCGGCACCCGGCGCTCCCGGATGGCGGCCATCGACTGCGGCTCCACCGACGGCGCCGGGCTCGTCGCCCGGTCCGCGGCGGGCGCGGCCGGC
>NZ_BAAHCA010000489.1:0-3697 GCF_054776295.1 Streptomyces sparsus | reverse complement strand
CGGTGCCCCCGCGTGGCACGTGAGGACGCCGCGGTGGTGGCGTCAGCGCGTCACGGGAGCGCCGGGGGCCGCCGCTCGGTCATCGGACGGTCCAGATCGGCGTCCGGTGCGGCAAGGGGCTGCGGAGCGGCCGAACGGGCGGCCGGCGCGGCGTCCAGACCGACCCAGCTGAGCAGCGAACGGGTCGCCTTCGCCCGGTCCTCCGGGGCGAGTTGGGCGATGTTCGCCCCGTGGTTGGCGCCGGGGGCGGTGAACACCTGCGCGTCCCGCTTGCCGCCGCCGCGCACCCGGAACGGCTCCGCCCGCCACGGGTCGTTCTCGCCGTTCACGAACAGCATCCGGGTGGAGCGGTGGTAGACCCAGCGGTCGATGTCACGCATCGCGTGCTTGTCGAAGCGCGGCATGTCGATCTCACGCGGCACCGCGTTGCGCGGGTGCTGGACGCCGGGGTGGCGGAGCAGGCCGTCCAACTGCGGGGTCCGCACGCTGGGCCAGCCGAGCTGGGTGCCCGCCTGGTAGTAGTACGGCGCGTAGGGCAGCAGGCCTTGGTCAGTGCCGAAGTCGAAGCCGACCGTGGTGTCGATGAAGGCGTACAGCTCGTCGGTGGTCGCCTCGGCGCCGGGCACGTCATCGCAGCGGTTCTCGCCCTGGTACTGCCAGAACGCGTACACCAGGTCCATCGCCAGCACCTCGTAGGCGCGGTCGGGTGAGCCGTAGAGGGTGAACGTGAGGTCCTCGTCCTTGGCCCACTCGGTGTAGCGGTCGACGATCTCGTCGCGGCGCAGGAACGCCTCCCGTTCGGCGACGGCGAGGCGCTTGCGGCACTCGGCCGAGCCCACCGAGGCGAAGAACCGGTCGTAGGCCGAGTCCTCGTGGTTCCTGACGTTGTTGGGCGCGACGTAGGCCACCGTGCCGGCCATGTCCTGCGGGTAGAACCGCCGGTAGTACGTGGCGCTCATGCCGCCCTTGCTGCCGCCGGTGGACACCCACTTGCGGTCGTAGATGCCGCGCAGCGCGGTGTGGATGCGGTGCTGGTCCGAGGCGGCCTGCCAGATGTCCAGCTTGCGCCAGTCGGCCGTGTCGGGGCGGGACGGCGAGAAGTACCGGTACTCCATGGAGACCTGGTTGCCGTCGATCATCCGGGTCGGCTCGCTGCGTGCCGGATTGGTGTTGAGCCCGTAGCCGGAGGTGAAGAAGACCGTCGGCCGGTCAACGGCCCGGTGCAGCACGGTGATGCGCTGCTGGAACGTGCCCCGCCCAGGGCGGCGGTGGTCGATCGGCTGCTCGTAGTTGAGCACGAAGAAGCGGTAGCCGTCGACCGGCTTCTCCTCGATCAGGCTCATGCCGCGCACGGCGAGAAGCCGGTCCTTGATGTCGGCGGTGGCGGCGGTGGCGGTGCTGCCGGCGGTGCCGGTGGTGTCGGACCCGGCCGCGGTGGCGGCTCCTGCCGACGCGGTGCCGGCGCCCACCGTGCTTATCAGCACGGCCAGCGACAGCACCCATCCGAGCGTTCTGCGCATACTCAACTCCCCGGGGGTTCCCCTGGATTCGCACATGGTCGCGGTGAACCTATCGGCGCGGGTGCCGCCACGCCAGCCCCTCCAGACCCCGCACGGGCCGTGTCTCCCACGGGCCCGGGCGGGGAGCCGTGGGCGGTTTCCCGCCCGGTGCAGGCGGGGCGACCCTTACGCTCGGCGACATGACCGACGCCGTTCCGCTGCCGCTCGCCTCCGGCCCTCGACAGATGAACCTGCTCGCCGTCGACCGGGTGCCGGAGGACTCGCTGCCGGCCGCGTACGCGCTGGTCGCGCTGCGGCACGCCGACCGGCTGCTGATGGTGCACGTGCGCGACCGCTGCTGCTGGGAGCTGCCCGGGGGCCGGCTGGAGCCCGGTGAGACGGCTCGCGAGGGAGCGGTGCGGGAGCTGTACGAGGAGACCGGGCAGCGTGTCGACCCGGAGGCGCTGCGTTTCGCCGGGTACGTGACGACGGCGATCGGCCCCGAGCAGCGGGTACTGCGCGGCGCCTTGTTCACGGGTGAGACGGAGGCACCGACGCCGTTCGCGGCGGGTGAGGAGATCGCCGAGATCCACTGGCTGGCGGAGGGCGCGGAGTTGCCCGCGTCGGCCGAGGTGCAGACGGTCGACGTCTATCTGGCTGCGCTCACCCGCCCCTGAGCCGCACTGTCCGCGCACGCCACGTCCAACGGGATTCGACTCAACGTCAGGCTCGGCTCACGATCCGCTCCCCCGTCTGGCTGTGGACGTCAGCCACCGGTCTGTCGGGCGAGGACGTCGACCTGCGCCGGCAGACGTTCCTGCGCTGGTTCGACCTGGAGCACACCTTCCGGATGACCAGGCAGACCCTCGGCTGGACTCGTCCGAAGTTCCGCACGCCCCAGGCGGCGGACCCGTGGACCTGGCTGGTCATCGCGGGCCCCCCAACTCCGCCTCGCCCGGCCGCTGGCCGCGGACCCCCGCCGCCCCTGGGAGAAGCCGGCTGAGCCCGGCCGGCTCACCCTCCCTCGGGTCCGCCGGGGGTTCAGGAACCCCCGCCCCGAATTTTCCCGTCCGGCCCGTGCGCCGAAACCCAACCGGCCCGGGCCCGGGCAGACCCCTCGGGTCGAAGAACCGGCACTCCGCCACCCGCTACGACGGGGGAAAAACGGTCAGGCGGCCCGAGACCATCATTGAACGCAACCAGGCCAGACCATGAAGAACAAGCTCAGAGCCTGTTGGCGAACCGCCCGTACGAGCGCTGGGTTGCGGGACCGGCGATACCGTCGATGGCACCGGTGTAGCCGTGACGGGTCTTGAGGAAGCGCTGCAACGCCTTGACCGTGCCGCTTCCGACGATCCCGTCGATGGGGCCGGTGTACCCCCAGCTCGTCAGCCAGCGCTGCTGCGACTTCCAGCTCTCGGTGCCGAGCAGCCCGTCGATGGCCCCGTCGTAGTGGTGGTAGCTCCTCAGGAAGCGCTGGACCTTCTTGGCCTCATCGGTGTCCAGCCCGAGGTTGACCACGGCGTACGGCGCAACGGACTGTGCGCTCACAGCGGCCTTCTCGGCCGGTGCGGGTGCCGCGGAGGCCGTGCCCGCGGACGCCAGTCCTCCGGCGGCGATACAGACGGCGCTGGTGACACTGACGAGCGTCTTGGCCAGGACGTTCGATTGCATGCTGCTCCCTCTCGGGTCGTGGCCCAGCGGCCCGTGCCGGCCGGTGCGCCGGATCGTCGTGCGGTTCTCCGGGCCGGTTTCCCGGGCCCGAGGAGAACACTGGCCGATCGGCGGCGAACTGTCCTTGATCATCCACGCCGTCCTCTCGCCCCGGAGCGACATCTTTGCCGCAGGCGGCCCCTACGCCGGTATCGGTTCGCGGCAGGCGGCAGGCGGCAGGATGAGCTTCCGGAGCTCCGCGTCCAGCCGCTGCCGGTCCGTCAGCTCCCGGTACTCCCGAGGCCACCACGCCGTACGCGGCGGAGAAGGACCGGCTCCGTGCGGCAGGGCGGCGAGCTTCGCGTCACCCGGGACGGACGGGCGGTGGCCACACTGCGCGGCGCCCGGGCGGAACGGTTCCTCGCCGAGGTCACCGCGGGTGAGGCACAGGTGGTGCTGGCGCGGTCGACGGGCAACCAGCGTCGCGGCAACGAGCGCACCGCCCGCGACCATCCGCGCAGCCCCAACCGGCGCTGACCGGCGGC
>NZ_BAAHCA010000488.1:0-3720 GCF_054776295.1 Streptomyces sparsus | reverse complement strand
CCGCCGGCCCCGGGCCGCCCGCCCGGGCCCGGCATCTGTCCCGGGCCGCCCGTCAGGCGTCCCGGACCGCCCGGCATCCGGGACGGGCTGTCAGGCTGCGACGGCCTCGAAGAGGCTCCAGAGCCCCAGACCGGTCATGAGGGCCGCCGCGATGCGGGTGATCAGGCGCAGCGGCACCCGCCGCATCAGCGCCCGGCCACCGAGAATGCCCAGTCCGGCCACCGACCAGAGGGCCAGGACGGCACCGAGCCCGACGGACAGCGGGTCCTCGTACCGGGCGGCGAGATTGGCCGTCATGATCTGCGTGAGGTCACCGAACTCCGCCACCATGATCAGCGTGAAGCCGCTGCCCGCGACCTTCCAAAAGGACTGGTCGGCGGGTTCCTTCACCTCTTCCGCGCCGTGGTCCTTCTTCCACAGCAGCACCGCCGCTCCTCCCAGGAACAGCAGGCCGGTGACCGCCGCGAGCAGGCGTTGCGGCAGCAGGGTCAGCACACTGCCCGCGGCGACCGCGAGCGCCACGTGCACGACGAACGCCGCCGCCACGCCGGCGAAGACGTAGGACGCCCGGAAGCGGGTGCCGAGCACCAGGCCGGCCATGGCGGTCTTGTCGGGCAGTTCGGCAAGGAAGACGACGCCGAACACCACGGCGACAACGGTGAGGCTGAACACGGGACCATTCCTCGTTCGATCGGGCCGCACCGAGGGGCCCACCGGGAATGGCACGCTTCGGCACGGCAGCATCTGGGACACTGCGGCCGAAGGTCTCGCTGGCGCACCGCGTCGCGGTGCGCTCCGGGCGCCGGGGCGGCGAGCCGCCCAGTATGTCGACGTTCCGGCGAGGAGCTACTCCCCTTCAGACGCCACCACGATACGGCATGCCGCGCGCGGCCCCCACGGGTGTTCCGCGCCCCGGCACGGCCGCGCGCCCGGGCCCCTGCGCACCGCCGTCCACGGTCCGTGCCAGGGCGACGGCCTCGGAGGCCCGGCGCCGCCCCCTCGCGCACTGACCCTCCGTCACGCTCCCCCGCAGGCACCGGGAACGGGTCCGAGGGGGGAAATGCCGGCACGGCTCTTGATGTGACGTGCACATGTCGCCAACCTGTTACCTGCGACCCGCCGACCGGAAACCCTGCGGCGCCAGCATCCCGTAGCAGCACACCCACCCGGCACCACCCCCACCTCGAGGGAGCCCGTATGCACGGCATACGCGAGACCACCAGCCGCCGTCGTCTCTACGCGCGTCGACCCCGCATCCTGCTCAGCACCGCCCTCGCACTGACCGGCCTCACCGGCAGCATGCTGCTGCTGGCCCCCGCCGCTCAGGCGGCTCCGCCCACCCCGCCCAGCGCCTCCCAGGCCCGCAGCATGCTCGCCGGGCTGAGGGTCGCCGCCGAGACCTCCATGGACGGCTACAGCCGCAACCTCTTCCCGCACTGGAGCAACCAGGGCAACAACTGCAACACCCGGGAGATCGTGCTCCAGCGCGACGGCAGCAACGTGCGGACCGACGACCAGTGCCGCGCCGTCAGCGGCAGCTGGTACTCGCAGTTCGACGGGGTGACCCTCACCGACTCCTCCGGTGTGGACATCGACCACATGGTGCCGCTGGCCGAGGCGTGGCGCTCCGGTGGGCGCACCTGGTCGGCCGCCAAGCGGCAGTCCTTCGCCAACAACCTCCAGGCCGCGCAGCTGATCGCGGTGTCCGCGAGCTCCAACCGCAGCAAGGGCGACAAGGACCCGGCCGAGTGGATGCCGCGCACCGCCTACCACTGCACCTACGCGCGCTCGTGGGTGTGGATCAAGAACAACTACGCCATGACCGTCGACACCACCGAGAAGGCAGCGCTGACCCGGACGCTCGCCAGCTGCTGAGCGGGCGACCACCGAGCACCAACTGACCGGCGGTAGAGGCGAGATAATCCCCGGCCGGTAAGATCCACCGCGCAGCGGAGGTGGATGTTCCGGTCGGGGCACCGGCGGCCGGGGGCGAAGGGCATGATGGTGACCGCCCGCACAGCACCCGACCCGGGGAGTCACCACCGTGGCCGTCCTGACCGACCGCTCCATGGCCATAGTGGGTGCCGGACCTCGCGGCACGAGCGTGCTGGAACGCCTGTGCGCCTCCGTCCCCGAACTGCTGCCGGCCGGCACGCGGCTGACCGTGCACGTCGTTGACCCCCACCCCGCCGGGGCGGGCCAGGTCTGGCGGACCGATCAGCCCGCCGAACTGCTGATGAACACCGTCGCCTCCCAGGTCACGCTGTTCACCGACGCGAGCGTCGCCTGCGCCGGACCGATCCGTCCCGGTCCCAGCCTGCACACCTGGCACCTCCGTGGCCACCACTCCGCGGACCGGCCCGAGGACCGCTCCGAGGACCGAGCCGCGGGCCGCGCGCTCGGCCCGGACGACTACCCCACCCGGGCCCTGTACGGCGGCTACCTGAAGTGGGTGTTCGCCAGTACCGTGGCCGCCGCACCGGCTGCCGTCGACATACGCGTCCACCGGCGGCACGCCGTCGAGCTCACCGACAGCCACGACGGCACCCAGACCCTCCGACTCGACGACGGCAGCCGGCTCGACGGCCTCGCCGCCGTCGTCCTCGCCCAGGGGCACCTGCCCGTCGCCGAGGACAGCGAGCAGGAACGTCTCGCCGCCCATGCCGACAGCCACCACCTGCGCTACCTGCCGCCGGGCAACCCCGCCGACCACGTCGAACGGCTCGCCGCACTGGAGCCCGGCCGGCCGGTGCTGCTGCGCGGCCTCGGCCTGACCTTCTTCGACCACCTCGCCCTGCTGACCACCGGCCGCGGCGGCAGGTTCACCGACGACGGCACCGGAACCCTGCGCTACCTGCCGTCCGGTCGGGAGCCCCGGCTGTTCGCCGGGTCGCGCCGCGGGGTGCCGTACCACGCCCGCGGTGACAACGCCAAGGGCGCCCACGGACGGCACATGCCCCGCCTGCTCACCGCTGACGTCATCGCCCAGTTCCGCAAGCGCACCGACGCGGGCGACCCGCCCGACTTCCTCACCGACGTCTGGCCGCTCGTCGCCCGGGAGGTCGAAACCGTCTACTACGAAGCGCTGTTGCGCCGCAGGCAGCCCACGGCGTGCGAACCCGGCGGCGGCATCGAGCAGTTCCGGACCGCCCTGCTGGCCACCCTGCGCGGCAGCGCCGAAGAGCACGCGGTGCTGGACGGGTTCGGGATCACGGCGACGGAACGCTGGGACTGGACGGCGCTCACCCACCCGCACCGCCACCGGACCTTCCGCGACGCCGGCGAGCACCGCCGCTGGCTGCTCGACCGGCTGCGGGAGGACGTCGCCCAGGCCCGGCTGGGCAACGTCGACGGTCCCGTCAAGGCAGCGCTCGACGTGCTGCGGGACCTGCGCAACGAACTCCGCCTGACGGTCGACCACGGCGGGCTGACGGGAGCGTCCCGCCGGGACGGGCTCGACCGCTGGTACACCCCGCTCAACGCGTTCCTCTCCATCGGCCCGCCCCGGCAGCGCATAGCCGAGACGGCGGCGCTCATCGAGGCCGGTGTGCTCGACGTGCTCGGACCCGGCATGCGGGTGGGCACCGGCCCCGGGGGCGCGTTCACCGCCCACTCCCCGCACGTGCCGGGCGTCGAGGTCCGGACCACCGCACTCGTCGAGGCCCGACTGCCCGAGCCCGACCTCCGGCGCACCACCGACCCGCTGCTGGCCGGGCTGCT
>NZ_BAAHCA010000487.1:0-3725 GCF_054776295.1 Streptomyces sparsus | reverse complement strand
GTTGCGGCCCGGCTCGGCCGTGATCCGGCGCAGGCAGGACGCGAGCGAGGCGGGCTCACCCGGCCGGTGCAGCAGCCCGGTCACCCCGTCCTCGACGAGTTCGACGAAGGCGCCGTGACCGGCGGCGACAGCCGGGACCCCGGCCGCCATCGCCTCCACGACCACCAGGCCGAACGTCTCCAGCCACGTGGAGGGGACCACCACGGCCACCGACCGCTCGACGGCCCGCCGGCACTCGGCCGCGTCGTACAGGCCGACGTACCGCACGTCGTCCCGGCCCGACGCCCAGGCGGCCACCTCCCGCTCCAGCGGTCCCGCGCCGGCGATCACGAGCGGCACCGCCGCAGCGCCGTCAGCGGCGAACTCCTCCCACGCCGCGATGAGCAGCCGCACGCCCTTGGCCTCGGCGAGCCGGCCGAGGAAGAGCAGATGCTCGCCGGTGCCCGCCCGGCAGGCGCCCGGGTCGGGCACGAAGTTGTGCTTCACGGCCAGTCGCTCGGCCGGCATGCCGGCCCGGACCAGGACGTCGCGCTGCGCCGCGGAGATGCAGAAGAACCGCTCCACCCCGGACCACCAGCGCCGCCGGTTGACCGACAGGCTGACCGCGAGCGGCACCGTCGCCAGCCGGGAACCCCGGTAGCAGCCGTGCCGGACGGCGGGCAGCGGCGTGGCCCCGACGCACTCGGTGCACGGCCTGCCGTCCCGCTGCAAGGTGCCGGGCGGGCAGACCTGGGTGTAGTTGTGCAGCGTGGCGACGGCGGGCACACCGGCGTCGGAGCAGGCGGCCAGCACCGCCGGCGACAGCAGCGGGAAGACGTTGTGGACGTGCGCCACGTCCGGCCGGTCGGCGCGGAGCCGGGCGGCGAGTTCGGCGCGGACCGCGCGGTTCCACGGCACCCGCAGCGCCACCCCGGCCTTGCCGGGCAGCGATCTGGCGGCGATGTCGTCGCTGCACCGCTCGAACACCTCGACCCGGTGGCCGGCCTCCCGCAGCAGCGCCACCTCCTGGTCGACGACCTTGTTCTCACCGCTCGGCTGCGCCGAGGCGTAGCGGTTGTGCACCACGAGGACGTGCATGCTCAGGCCACCTCCGACGTCCGCGCCCATCGCGGGACGTGTCGTCGCCGGACTTCGGGTGCCGGTGGGCGGTCTGCCGTGGCAGGTGCCGCCAGCAGCGACGCCGCCACGGCCAGGTGCAGCAGGTACGGCGAGGCGTCGCCCAACCCGGCCTCGGTGTACGACGCGATCGCGCAGTAGCTGATCAGGAAGATCGCGCAGGCCCTCGACAGCGACGGCGGCCGCAGCAACGCGACGCCGCCCAGCACGACGACGATCGCCGACACCAGGGCGACGCCGATCACGCCCTGCTCCTGGTAGACGGCCAGCCAGCTGTTGTCGATCGGCAGTCCGCCGAACGACTTGTCGCCCAGGCCCGTGCCGAACAGGTGCTCCGTGGTCGACCGGGGTGCCGCCAGCAGGGCGTCCCAGACCTTGGCCCGGCCGGTGAGGCTGGTGAAGTGCTCCTGGCTCTGCCCGCGCAGGAACCACGCCTGCACCGCGGAACCGAGCCCCACCGCGGCCACCGCGGTGCACAGCACCGCCCAGGCGAAGAACCGGCGGGCGGCGGCGCTGGTCAGGAGCAGCGAGCCGATCGCCAGCACCAGCCCCGCCAGCAGGCCGAGCGTGGCCGTCCTGGTGTGCGTCAGCGCGAGCAGGACGAGCGCCGGCACGACGACCACCGCCGCGCTGCCCCGGTCGGCCCGGCGGCCCAGGACGAGCAGCACCGTGAGCCCGATGACCACCGCGGCGTACTGTCCGATCTGCGGCGGGGTGAGCGGCCACAGGGCGCCGACCAGCCGCCCGCCGTACAGCTCGGGCATGGCGGTGCCCGGTGAGAGGACCGCGCCGGCGGCCACCGATCCCAGGACCAGGAAGTACGTCCGGATGTGGTGCCGGACGAACGTCGGGCCGCCGTCCCACCAGCGGCTGAGCAGCCACAGCGTGCCGACGAAGAGAGCCAGCCGGGCGCAGCGGAACAGCGCGCCGAACCCGGACTCCAGGCTCGCGCTGGAGATCACGCTCGGCACCAGCAGCAGGGTGAGCAGGAACAGGAAGGCACCGGGGCGGATGCGCAGCCGGGTGTTGACCGCGAGCGCCAGCGCGAACGCGGCGACCAGCGCGCCCATGGTGACCATCTGGATGAGGGAGCGGGGCAGCGGGACGATGGTCTGCGCCCCGGCGGAGCCGAGCGTGTTCAGGATCAGCAGCCCCCAGACCGTCCCGACGATCCTCGGCGCGTGGTCAGCCGCCATCTCAACCACCTCCCCCTGCGCGGAAGGTGCTGCCCGCGTCCTGCCGGTACGGCGCTCCCTGCCACTGCACGGCGTCGAGGACCCGGCTCGGGTCGTGGGCGACGAACGTCCATGCTCCGAGATAGACGTTGTCGTGCCAGCGGTTCCGCTGCTCGTGGGTGATCGCCTCGGCCACCCGCTCGCCCTGGTACGGCGACCAGTCCGGGTAGGTGCCGTAGTTGGCCAGCACCGCCATCCGGTCGCACTTCACCGTGCAGTCGACGACGGACTTGTCCAGCAGGAAGCGGTTGCCGCGGATGTCCACCCGCTGGGTGCGCCACCGGCAGTCGTCGTACAGCGGTGCGGTGGCGATGCCCGGCTGGGCGCAGCGGTCGGGGTCCTCGACCAGCAACGTGCAGTCCCCGGACGAGGTGTTGGCCGGGCTGTTGCAGAAGCGGTCGGCGTTCTCCCACAGGGTGATCCCGGACCAGTTGTCCTCCAGCACGTTCCGGTGGATCTCGATCTTGTCCGTGCGGGCCCGGATCCGCGGTTCGCCGCCGGACTCCGACACGTAGAGCGTCGCGAACGGGAAGGTGTCGCCGCGGTCGGCGTACCTGCGGCCCGCGACCCAGTTGTTCCGCCGGATCAGGTTCCTCCGGATGACCGCGTTGTAGCTGGTCTCGTAGATCAGCGCGGCACCGTCGTTGGCCTCGACCACGTTGTCCTCGATGCGGAAGTCGTTGTTGTTGGTGTCCGCCCACAACCCGGTTCCGCGGTTGTCGTGCACCCAGTTGCCGCGTACGTCGGCGCCGTCGACGGCCCAGAACTTGACGCCTCCGGTGCAGCCGCAGCCCGGGCGCCGCCGCTCCCAGTCGCCGGTGTTGTTGCCGGTGATCTCGTTGCCCTCGACGACCAGGCCGGTGATGAGGCCGTCGGCCTTGTACGCGTTCATGCCGTACTGGCCGTTGCCGCGCAGGCAGCTGGCGCGAACCTGCTGCCGGGCACCGGCCATCAGCCCGGCGCCGGAGTTGTCCTCGATCACCGCGTGCTCGATCACCCAGCCGTCGGCCGAGTCGTGGTTGACCACACCCTCGTCGTGCGGTGCGACGAAACGCCGCACGGTCAGATGGCGGATGGTGACGTCGCGGGCGGAGCCGCCGAACGCGTACTGGTTGGTCTTGCCGCCGTCGAGCACCGAGCCCGGCGCGCCGAGGTAGCTGTTCCCCTCCTTGGGGACGACCTGGGCGTACCGGTGCGGTGCGAGCCGGTGCTTGCCCGGCGCAAGCCAGAACGTGGTGTGCGCCGGACTGCTCTTCGTCTTCGCCGCCAGGTCACCGGCCACCGCGGGGTCTACCGTCACCGCTCCCGCCGGCGCCTCCGCCGGCCCGGCCGCGGGCTCGGCGCACACCCGGGCAACGGAAGCGGACGGCGCCG
>NZ_BAAHCA010000486.1:0-3726 GCF_054776295.1 Streptomyces sparsus | reverse complement strand
GGCTCCGCGTCGGAGGGCGGCACCCCCGGGGCGTGGCTGGCCGGGCTGAGCGAGGAGGAAGCGGCCCGGGCGCTGCTGGAACTCGTCCGCACCCAGGCCGCGACCGTGCTCGGCCACGACTCCGCGGCGGCCGTGCCACCCGACGGCGTCTTCAAGGACCTCGGCTTCGACTCCCTCACCGCCGTGGAACTGCGCAACCGTCTCAACGAGGCCACCGGGTGCCGGCTGTCGCCCACCGTCGTCTTCGACCACCCCACACCCCGGTCCCTCGCCACGCACCTGCACCAGGCGTGGAGCAGCACCGCCGCACCGGCCGCCGCACCCGACCGGGCCCCCGCCGCGCGTGCCGCCCTCCCGGACGGCGACGCGATCGCCATCGTGGCGATGGGCTGCCGGTACCCCGGAGGAGTGGCCTCACCGGAGGACCTGTGGAAGCTGGTGTCCGCCGGAGCGGACGCGGTGACGGGCTTCCCCACGGACCGGGGCTGGGACCTGGACGCCCTGTACGACCCCGACCCGGACAAGCCCGGCACCTCCTACACCCGCCACGGCGCCTTCGTCGAGGGCGCCGGCCGGTTCGACGCGGCGTTCTTCGGCATCTCGCCGCGTGAGGCGCTGGCCATGGACCCGCAGCAGCGCCTGCTGCTGGAGACGGCGTGGGAGACCTTCGAACGGGCGGGCATCGACCCCACCTCGCTCAGGACCACCGCCACCGGCGTCTTCGTCGGCGCACTGTCCCAGGAGTACGGCTCCACGCTGCTGCACGAGGCACCCGACGGCCTGGACGGCGTGCTGCTCACCGGCAACGCCCTCAGCCTGATGTCCGGCCGCCTCTCCTACGTACTGGGCCTCCAGGGCCCCGCGGTCACCGTGGACACCGCCTGCTCCTCCTCGCTCGTCGCCATGCACCAGGCCGCCCAGTCGCTGCGGCTGGGCGAGTGCACGCTGGCCCTGGCCGGCGGAGCCACCGTCATCGCGACCCCCGGCACCTTCACCGCCTTCAGCAGGCAGCGCGCCATGTCGGCCGACGGCCGGTGCAGGGCGTTCGCCGCGGCGGCGGACGGCACCGGCTGGGGCGAGGGCGTGGGCCTGGTCCTTCTGGAGCGGTTGTCCGACGCCCGGCGGCTCGGCCACCCGGTCCTCGCGGTGCTGCGCGGCTCTGCGGTCAACCAGGACGGCGCGTCCAACGGCCTCACCGCGCCCAACGGAACGGCGCAGCAGCGGGTGATCCGCACGGCGCTGGCGAACGCGGGGCTGCGGTCGGCCGACGTGGACGCGGTGGAGGGGCACGGCACCGGCACCACCCTCGGCGACCCGATCGAGGCGCAGGCCCTGCTCGCCACGTACGGCCAGGACCGGGACCCGGAACGGCCGTTGCGACTGGGATCGGTCAAGTCCAACCTCGGGCACACGCAGGCAGCCGCCGGAGTCGCCGGCGTGATCAAGATGGTGCAGGCCCTGCGCCACGAAGTGCTGCCGCGCACCCTCCACGTGGACGAGCCGTCACCGTACGTCGACTGGTCCGCGGGAGCCGTGCGGCTGCTGACCGAGGAACAGCCCTGGCTCCGGGACGACGCGCCCCGGCGGGCCGGGGTCTCCTCCTTCGGAATCAGCGGGACCAACGCGCACGTCATCGTGGAGGAGGCGCCGGCCGCCGCCGCGGACGTGCCTTCCGGTCCGGACGACACCACCGCCCTGCCGCTCGTGGTGTCGGGGCGGACCGAGGAGGCGGCGCGGGCCCAGGCCGAGCAGGTGGCGGTGTTCCTGGAGCGCCGCCCCGAGGTACCGGTGGACCGGGTGGCCCGTCTGCTGGCCGCGTCCCGCACGGTCGTCGAGCACCGCGCGGCCGTCGTCGCCACGGACCGGGCAGGGCTGGCCGAGGGGCTGCGGGCGGCAGCCGCGGGCACCGAGCTGCCCGGGGTGTCCACCGGGGCCGGAACGGTGCTGGGCGAGCCGGTGTTCGTGTTCCCCGGCCAGGGTTCCCAGTGGCCCGGCATGGCACGCGAACTGATCGCGGCCGACGGCGCGTTCGCCCGCCGCCTCGCGGAGTGCGCCCGGGCGCTGGAGCCGTACACGGACTGGGACCTGAACGGTGTGCTGCTGGGCGGGGACGGTGAGCCGGACCTGGACCGGGTGGACGTGGTCCAGCCCGCGCTGTGGGCGGTGATGGTGGCTCTCGCCGCGGCCTGGGAGGACCTGGGGGTGCGGCCTGCCGCCGTGGTCGGCCACTCGCAGGGTGAGATCGCAGCCGCCACCGTGGCCGGGGTGCTGTCCCTCGACGACGCGGCCCGGGTCGTCGCGCTGCGGTCCCGCCTGATCGCCTCCCTCGCCGGGCACGGCGGCATGACCTCACTCGCCCTCGGCGCGGAGCAGACCCGCGCACTCGTGGCCGAACTGGGCCTGGACCTGCACGTCGCCGCCGTGAACAGCCCGGCCGGCACCGTCGTCTCCGGCGCCTCGGATGACCTGGACCGCTTGCAGGAGCATTGCGACGGAGCAGGCGTGCGCGCCCGCCGCGTCCCCGTCGACTACGCCTCGCACTCACCGGAGATGGAACAGCTCCGGGACGAGCTGGGCACCCTGCTGGCCCCGGTCGCCCCGCGGCCGGCACGTATCCCGTTCTACTCCTCGCTCACCGGCGGTCGCGCCGAGGGAGAGGAACTCGACGACGACTACTGGTACCGGAACCTGCGGCACACCGTCGACTTCGACTCCGCCGTCCGCGCCCTGCGGCGCGACGGGCACGGCGCGTTCATCGAGGTCAGCGCCCACCCGGTGCTGACCCTGCCGCTGCACCAGATCCTCCAGGACACCCCGGGCGCCACCACCGTCCAGGGCACCCTCAGGCGCGACCACGGCGGGAGCGAGGAACTCGCCAACGCCGCGGCGCTCGCCTGGGCCCAGGGCGTCACGCTCCGCCCGCAGCCCGCCCCCGCCCACCCCGAGCTGCCCACCTACCCCTTCCAGGGCAGCCACCACTGGCTGACGGTCTCATCCGGCGCCTCCCGCGGTGCCTCCGACCTGGGGGCGGTGAACACGGAGCACCCCGTTCTGGGAGCCGCCGTCGAACTGCCCGACTCCGAGACCGTGGTGTTCACCGGGCGGCTGTCGGCGGGCACACACCCGTGGCTCGCCGGACCGGGCGGCGAGGCCGCCGAACGTGCTGAGGGCGTCGAGGGCATCGCCTCCGCCCCCCAGTGGCTGCCGGTCGAACTCGCCATCCGGGCGGGGGACCAGGTCGGTGCCGGTCACCTGCACGAACTCGACACCCATGAGCCGCTGCTGCTGCCGGAGTCCGGCGGCGTCCAACTCCGGGTCACCGTCGGTGAACCCGGGGGCACCGGGCTGCGCCCGGTCTCCGTGCACTCCCGGCGCGGCGACGAGGCCGTCCGCCGGCCCTGGACCTGCCACGCCACCGGGCACCTCGCCCAGGAGGGCGCAGCACCCGACTGGGACCTGGAGGCGTGGCCCCCCGCCGATGCCCGGAGCGTGCCGGTGTACGACGCCGCCCCCGACGGGGCCGCCCTGCCGGACCGGGGTGTCCAGGCCGTGTGGCGGCGCGACGACGAACTGTTCGCGGAGGTCACCGCCGCCGGCGCCGGCGACGCCGAGAGCGCCGCGTTCGGGCTCCACCCGGTACTGGCGGACGCCGTCCTCCACACCCTGCGCGCGGTGGACGAGGCGGCCGGGCCGCAGCGGGTGACCGCCTGGCGGGAGGTGGCCCTG
>NZ_BAAHCA010000485.1:0-3726 GCF_054776295.1 Streptomyces sparsus | reverse complement strand
CCGTGCGGGACCGCCCACGCGCGCGGCGCGGGGCCCGGCGCCCGTATCGTCGGTGTCCGAGAAGCGCCGCAGGAGCCCAAGCCGCAGGAGCCAAGGAGCCCACATGACCCCGCCCGTCGTCCACTCGCTGCGCGAGCAGATCCGCGAGCACCTCGTGGAGGGCATCGTCAGCGGCCGGTGGAAGCCGGGTGAGCGGATCGTGGAGCGGCGTATCGCGACGGAGCTGGAGGTCAGCCAGACGCCGGTGCGGGAGGCCCTGCGTGAGCTGGAGGCGCTCCGGCTGATCGAGTCGGCGCCGAACAAGGGCGTCCGGGTGCGGGCGCTGTCGGCGGCCGACCTGGAGGAGATCTACCCGGTGCGCGCGGGGTTGGAGCAGATCGCCGCGGAGGCGGCTGCCGCACGGCTGGCCGCGGACGTGTCGGTGCTGGAGCCGCACGTGCGGGCGCTCTACGCGGCGGACCGGGCGGGGGACGCGGAGGCGCAGGTGCGGCACACGGTGGCGTTCCACCGGGAGCTGGTGCGCGCGTCGGGCAACAGCGTGCTGCTGCACACCTGGGAGTCGCTGGGCATCGAGGTGTGGACGGCGCTGTCCATCCGCTGGCTGGGCACGGTGCAGGAGTCGTACGCCGAGGAGCACGAGGCCCTCGTGGAGGCCTTCCGGACCCGGAACCCCCGGGTCGCCGAGCTGGTCAAGGAACACGTGCTGGGCTGCGCCCCCCGCCCGTAGACCTCGTTCAGAGCCGCCCCCCGCCCGCAGGACCGGACTCAGGCGGGGCTCGACCCACTCGGGGTGCACTGGGTGCCCGATTCCGTGGCACGGAATGCCAACTTTGCCCTGCGGAAGCAGTTTTTTGCTCCGGAAGCTTTGATCGATCATCGATCGCCACTTACAGTCGATCCGCGGGCGCACCCCCTGTCCTGCCTGCCCGAACGAACACCCCGCACCGTCCCCATCCCGGAAGGCGGCCACCACCATGACCGACCCCGTGTCCTCCCGCAGCAGCGAGCTCGACCAGCTCGTGGACCGCGACCCCCAGGAGACCGCCGAGTGGCGCGAGTCCCTGGACGCCGTCGCCTCGGCCGCGGGGCCGCACCGCGCCGCCTACCTGGTACGCCGCACCGTCGAGCACGCCCGGCACAGCGGGCTGGCGGTCCCGGCGCTGCTGGAGGCCGACTACGTCAACACCATCCCCACCGCCGCCGAGCCGGACTACCCCGGCGACGAGGCGATGGAGTCCCGCATCACCGCCTGGAACAGGTGGAACGCCGCCGCCATGGTGACCCGCGGCAGCCGGTTCGGCGTCGGCGGCCACATCGCCACCTTCGCCTCCGCGGCCTGGCTCTACGAGACGGGCTTCCAGCACTTCTTCCGCGGCAAGGAGGACGGGGAGTCCCACGGCTCCGGCGACCAGCTCTACATCCAGGGCCACGCCTCCCCCGGCATCTACGCCCGCGCCTTCCTCGACGGCCGGCTCACCGAGCAGCACCTCGACAACTTCCGCCAGGAAGCGGGCGGCGAGGGCCTCCCCTCGTACCCGCATCCCCGGCGGCTGCCCTGGCTGTGGGAGTTCCCGACCGTCTCCATGGGCCTCGGCCCGCTGTCCGCGATCTACCAGGCGCGCTTCAACCGCTACCTGACGCACCGCGGCATCAAGGACACCTCCGCCTCGCACGTCTGGGCGTTCCTCGGGGACGGCGAGATGGACGAGCCCGAGTCGACGGCCTCGCTCGCGTTGGCCGCACGGGAGGGGCTGGACAACCTCACCTTCGTCATCAACTGCAACCTCCAGCGCCTCGACGGGCCGGTACGCGCCAACTTCAAGATCGTCTCGGAGCTGGAGGCCCAGTTCCGCGCCGCCGGCTGGAACGTGGTCAAGTCGCTGTGGGGCAACGCCTGGGACGAGCTGTTCCAGCTCGACACCACCGGCGCGCTGCTGCGCAGGCTCCGCGAGGTGCCCGACGCCCAGTTCCAGACGTACGCCACCCGCGACGCCGCCTACATCCGGGAGCACTTCTTCGGCGCCGAGCCGGCGCTCGCGGAGCTGGCGAAGCTGCTGAGCGACGCGAAGATCGCCGAGTGCTTCCAGCGCTCCCGGGCCGGCCACGAGCCGCGCAAGGTGTACGCCGCCTACCGTGCCGCGATCGAGCACCGGGGCGCGCCGACCGTCATCCTGGCGCAGACGGTGAAGGGCCACACGCTGGGCCCGGGCTTCGAGTCGCGCAACGCCAACCACCAGATGAAGAAGCTGTCGGGCAAGGAGTTCCGCGCCATGCGGGACCTGCTCGACCTGCCCATCCCCGACGCGCGGCTGGACGAGGACCTCGTCCCCTACGCGCACCCCGGCCCCGACTCCCCCGAGGTCCGCTACCTGCACGAGCGGCGGGCCGCCCTCGGTGGGCCGGCCCCGGCCCGCCGGGTCCACCAGGTCGTGCTTCCCGAGCCGCCGCAGAAGGCGTTCCAGCCCGGCGAGAAGGGCTCCGGCACGCAGCGCATCGCCACCACGATGGCGTTCGTGCGGCTGGTCAAGGACCTGATGCGGGACAAGGAGACCGGCGCCCGCTGGGTGCCGATCGTGCCCGACGAGGCCCGCACCTTCGGCATGGAGGCGCTGTTCCCCTCCGCCGGCATCTACTCGCCGCTCGGCCAGACCTACGAGCCGGTCGACCGCGACCAGTTGATGTACTACAAGGAGGCCAAGGACGGCCAGATCCTGAACGAGGGCATCACCGAGGCGGGAGCGGTGGCCGACTTCACCGCCGCCGCCACCTCGTACGCCACACACGGCGAGCCGATGATCCCGTTCTACATCTTCTACTCGATGTTCGGCTGGCAGCGGACCGCCGACCAGTTCTGGGCGCTCGGTGACCAGCTGGGCCGCGGCTTCGTGGTCGGTGCGACCGCCGGCCGCACCACGCTGACCGGCGAGGGCCTCCAGCACGCCGACGGGCACTCCCCGCTCATCGCGTCGACGAACCCGGCCGCGCTGAGCTACGACCCGGCGTTCGCCTACGAGATCGGTGTCATCGTCAGGGAGGGCCTGCGGCGGATGTACGGGCCGGACACCGGCCAGGACCCGAACGTCTTCTACTACCTGACGGTCTACAACGAGCCGATGCCGCAGCCGGCCATGCCGCCGGGCGTGGAGGAGGGCGTGCTCAAGGGCCTCTACCGCTTCCGGGAGGCCGAACTGCCCGCCGACGCCCCGGCGGACACGCCCCGGCTCCAGCTGCTGGCCTCGGGCACGGCGATCCACTGGACGCTGGACGCCCAGCGCCTGCTCGCCGAGGACTGGGGGGTCGCAGCCGACGTGTGGTCCGCCACCTCCTGGGGCGAGCTGCGGCGGGACGCCCTGGACTGCGACGCCGCGGCGCTCCGCGGTGAGGACCGCACGCCGTGGGTGACCCGGATGCTGGCGGACGCGCCCGGCCCGGTGCTCGCGGTCAGCGACTGGATGCGCCAGGTCCCGGACCAGATCAGCCAGTGGGTGCCGCAGGAGTACTCCTCGCTGGGCACGGACGGTTTCGGCCTCTCCGACACCCGGGAGCGGGCCCGCCGCCACTTCGGCGTCGACGCCGAGTCGATCGTGGTGGCCGCGCTCGCCCAGCTGGCGCGTCGCGGCGACGTGAAGCGGGAGACGGTCCGGATGGCGGCCGAGCGGTACGGCCTGAGCTGAGGCACCCGCGCACAGCGGCGCGCCCCCGATCGGAAGCTTCCGATCGGGGGCG
>NZ_BAAHCA010000484.1:0-3730 GCF_054776295.1 Streptomyces sparsus | reverse complement strand
CCCGGACGGGCCCCTCCTGCGAGAGGTACCCGCCCGGGGCCGGGGCGCGGTCAGCCCGCGGCGTTGGCGAAACGCTTGAACGCCGCCTGGGTGCCGGAGCCGGCGATACCGTCGATCGCACCGGTGTAGCCCCAGTGAGCCTTCAGCAGACGCTGCAACGCGGACACCGTTCCGTTGCCCACGATGCCGTCGATCGCTCCCGAGTAGCCCCAGTGTGCTCTCAGGTTGCGCTGGAAAGCCTTCCAGCTGTTGGTGCCGAGCTGCCCGTCGATCGCGCCGGTGTAGCCCCAGTAGCGCGTCAGCCAGCGCTGGACGTTGCGGGCCTGGGCTGCGCTGAGGCCGAGGTTGACCACCGCCTGCGGGGCGACGGCCTCGGAGCCGACCGACGGCTGGGCGGCCTTCTGCGGCGCCGCGAGAGCGGAACCCGCCCCCGCGAGGCTGCCTGCGGTCAGTCCCACCACGGCGGTGACGCTGACCAGTGCTCTTGCCAAGAGGTTCGATCGCATGCGTTCCTCCCCCTCCGGGATGCCGGGCGACACCCGACGCCGGTACACGCGTCCGGGTCGTTCCTCGGATATGCCGCCCCTTGCGTGGGCGCCGGTCCGGGCTCGGCGGCCGTGGTCCGCGGCCTGCCCGCGCCGACGCGGTACGAGCCGAACCTATCCGGGCGACGCGTCGGTTGTCGTCCGTCGATGAGCGGGCGTGCGACCCGTCCCCGTGTCGTCGTACCCATCCGTCGTATGCACCAGCGGCGCTGGCCGCCCGCTCGAGAACAGGGCTTTCCCGGGCGCCCCGACAGTCGACCGCGGTGTGACGGCCCGCGTACCGGGCCCGTCCGGCTTCCCGGGAAGCCCGGCCCGACTGCTCGAGCTGACTCCGAACCGAAGGGGGCGGCCCGCCGCGCAAACCGGGTGCGAGGACGAACCAGACCCTGCCCCTGCCGTTCTCTGCTACTCCGAACGGCTGGCGCCCGGCTTTCGACGACCGTGCTCGGGGCATCGATCGGTGTGGTTGCCGCCGTAGGCCGGCTGAACTGCCTGCCGGGGTGCCGCGCTGCCTTGCGGACTCGCCGGGGAGCGGGTGGTGCCCTGGAACGCACCTCGGCTACAGCCAGTCGTGCTCCCGCGCACAGCGCGCCGCTTCATGTCTGAGGAGATGCCGCGCACGTGTCGAGGTGCTGGTGTGTACAGCAGCCGGTTCTACTCGGCGGGTGCCGCCAGGCGAAAGCCCACGCCGATCGCCTCAAGATCCCGCTCGTAGGCGCCGTGCCGACGTGCGCACCGGGCCAGATCCCGGTCATGGCGGAACGCGCCACCTCGGGTGATGTGCGGGTCGAGGGCCCAGTCCTCGGTGCTCGGCACCTCGGCGGGAGCGCCCGGGTAGGGGGCGTAGAGGGTCGAGGTCCACTCGTCAGCGTTACCCGCCATATCCAGCACACCAAAAGGACTGGCCCCGGCGGGGAACGAGCCGACAGGCGTTGTGGTGCCGATACCGAGGTCCACCAGGTTTGCCAGGCCGGCCCGGTACTCCGCACCCCACGGGAACTCCCGGCCGTCGTCGCCACGTGCGGCGCGCTCCCACTCGTCCTCCGTGGGCAGCCGCACCTCAAGGCCGCCGAGCCGCTCTCCGAGCCATCGGCAGTAGGCCGTCGCCGCCTCCCAGGTGACTCCGATGACCGGGTGGTCCGCCGGAGCCTGTGGGACCAGCCTCCCGGTGGCCGCCGCGAAGAGTGTCCACTGGCCGACGGTGACCAGGGTGCGGGCGATCCGAAATGCCGGAAGGTGAATCTCTGTGCGCGGGGCTTCCTTCAGGTACCACTCCACCGGCACCCCGGTGTCGGCATAGCGGTGGGCCACTTCTGCCACCTCGTCAATCGGCGTTCCTCGACGCAGTAACCCAGCCGGGACTTCGACCCAGTCCACCTGTTCCACTCGAATGCTCCTCTCCGCTCGATCGGGTAGACCTCATGATCGCCCTGGTGGCCGGGGCGGACATCGGCCCACGGGCCTACCTCGACAGCGACCTTGGAACCAGGGCCTCTGGCGAGAGCCCCGGCGGATGTATCGGGTGGTGGCTGGCCTGGGGGTTGCTGGTGTGTTGAGAGACGGAATTTGGTGGTTCGGTCGGGGTGGTCGCGGGGTGCGAACCGGGTTTGTGTGGTGTGTGCTGGGTGGGGCTGGGTGTGTTGCAGGTACTGAGGTTGAACTCATGGAGTCGTGGGGGCTGATGGCTCGTGGGCCGTGCGGTATCACCGGGGCATGCGGTATCCCCAAGGGGGCGGGCTGACGGCCGAACGGCATTATTTCCGCGACGAGTTACGGCTCATGGCTGCCGAGCGTTTCGTCCGGGGAGAGGTGAGCTCGGTGATCGCCAGGGAGCTGCGGGTCGGCGTTCGTTCGGTGCAGCGGTGGGCGGCGGATGTGGGACGAGGGCGGTCCGCGGGCTCTGCGGTCGCAGGGGCCGGCATCGTCGCCGCGGCTGAGCGAGAAGCAGTTCGCCCAGCTGGAGGCGGAGCTGGCGAAGGGCCTGCCGTGCACGGCTGGGAGGACCAGCGCTGGACCCTGAGCCGGGTGCAGACGGTGATTGGCCGGCGCTTCCACCTGACCTACACGGTCCAGGGCGTGCGCAAGCTGCTGGTGCGCAATGGGTGGTCCTGTCAGGTCCCGGCCCGTCGTGCGGTGGAGCGGGACGATGAGGCCGTGGCCGGCTGGGCCCGGGAGGTGTGGCCGTACGTGGAAGACTCGCGGCGGCCCGTGGAGCCTGGCTCGTCTTCGAGGACGCAGCCGGCTTCTCCATGACGCCACCGAAGGACGAAGACCTGGTCACAGCGCGGCCGGATCCCGGTAACGCGAGTCTGCGTCCGCTCCCGCAGACGGATCTCCATTGCGGCCCTGAACTGCTACAAAGCCGGCCACCGCTCCCGGCTGATCTACCGGCTTCGAGGGGACGACGGCCGCCGCGACGGCCGCGGGAGCTTCTCCTGGCGCGACTACCGCGACCTGCTGATCGCCGCCCACCAGCAACTCGGCGGCCCGATCGTGCTCGTCTGGGACAACCTCAACGTCCACAAGGGCCGCCGGCCTGCGGGAGTTCGCCGAAGCCCGGCACCGGCTCACCATCTACTACCTGCCGCCCTACGCACCCGACCGCAACCCCGTCGAAGGGATCTGCTCCCTGCTGCGGCGCGGCTGGCTCTCCAACGGCGCCTTCAACACCCCCGGACACCTCGTCCAGCGCAGCCGACACGACCTAGACGGCTGCCTCGCCGAGACCGGCTGGCCGTCAGACCCACCTGAGCAACCCAGCGACATCGCGAGCTCAACCTCAGTAACAACGATAGTGGGCTTGAGCTGGTCAGAGGTCGGTGTCGTGCACGAGGCTGACGGGTAGCGGGACGCGGACAGCCGCGTAATCGCACGGGACAAACCTGGCGACGTCGGCGATCATCCCCGGAATACTGGTCGCCCATGGATGAGGTGAAGGTCGTCGTCGCCCATTCCGAACGCGCGACTCTGCGTGTCGGTGACGTGTTCTTGAAGGTGGACGCCGATCAGGCGCGCGTCGACGTCGAGGTCGAGGCGATGTCCCTCGCGCCGGTCCCGACCCCGGAGGTCCTGTGGCGCAAGCCGCCCGTGCTCGCGATCGCCGCACTCCCGGGGACGACGCTGGGGCGCCTCGGCGGGCCGTCGACCGGATCGCCGGCGGCGTGGGCCGCGGCGAGCCCGTCGGC
>NZ_BAAHCA010000483.1:0-3740 GCF_054776295.1 Streptomyces sparsus | reverse complement strand
GGCAAAGGCGCCGGGTCGCTGCCGCTGGCGCGAGCCGACGTCGCCGCCGGCCGCCGGCCCGACCGGCCGTCTTCCGCGGCCTACTTCCGGTTGTACAGCCGCATGGTGACCGTGCCGAAGACGACCAGCAGCAGACCGGCCCAGCCCAGCGACCAGGCGATGTCCGCCGCCGGCCACCGGCCGTCCATCAGGCCGCGCACCGAGGAGGCGAGGTGCGTGACGGGACTGTTGTTGACGAACGCCTGCAACCAGCCGGGCATCGTCCGCGGGTCGACGAAGATGTTGCTCAGGAACGTCAGCGGGAACAGCACCATCATGCTGACGCCCATCACCGACTTCTCACTGCGCAGCAGCAGGCCGAACATCGTCCACACCCACGAGAAGCAGAACGAGAAGACGAGCAGCAGCGCCACGCCGGCCACGACGCCCACCAGCCCGCCGGCCGGGCGGAACCCCAGCAGCAGACCGATGGACAGCATCACCACGGAGGCGATGGTGTACCGCAGCATGTCACCGAGCAGGTAGCCCACCATCGCGGAGGGGCGCCAGATCGGCAGCGTGCGGAAGCGGTCGAAGACGCCCTTCTCGATGTCGGTGTTCACCGACACGCCGGTGTACATGGTGATCATGACGACGCTCATCACCAGGATGCCCGGCAGCAGGAACTGCAGGTAGTCCGTGGTGGAACCGGCCAGCGCACCTCCGAAGAGGTACGTGTACATCAGCACCATCATGACCGGGAACGCGGTCACGTCGAAAAGCTGTTCCGGCACGTGCTTGATCTTCAGCATCGCCCGCCAGCCGAAGGTGACGGAGGCCGACCACGGAGTGGGCTTCGACGGGCGTTCGCCGGTCGCCAGCACCGCGGTGAGGCTCTCCGCGCTCACGGGGGCGAGGTCTTCCGACCGGGTCTCTGATGCGGTCGCGGTACTCATACCGCAGCCTCCTTCTGCTGCTCGGTGGTCGGCTCGTGGCTGGCCGGTCGGTCGGTGAGGGCGAGGAAGACCTCGTCCAGACTGGGCTGCCCCAGCGAGAAGTTGTCGACGGTCACGTCGGCCTGGGCCAGCTCGGACAGGGCCCGGGCGGCCTGCTCGGCGGCGCCCTGCCCGCTGCCGGCACCCACCCGGGCGGTGAGCGCCACCGGGTCGGCCTCCAACTGCACCTCGGCGTCGAGCACCCGGATCAGCACCCGCCGGGCCTCGTCGCGCTGCTCGGCGTCGCGCAGCCGCAGATGCACCGAACCGGCACCCACGGAGGCCTTCAGCTCCCCCTTGGTGCCCTCGGCGATCACCTTGCCCTTGTCGATGACGGCGATGCGGGACGCCAACTGGTCCGCCTCGTCGAGGTACTGCGTGGTCAGCAGCACGGTGGTGCCCTGCGCGACGACGGCCCGCACGATGTCCCACACCTGGTTGCGGCTGCGCGGGTCGAGGCCGGTGGTCGGCTCGTCGAGGAACAGCAGGTCGGGGGTGTTGAGAATGCTGGCGGCGATGTCGATGCGGCGGCGCATGCCGCCCGAGTAGTTCTTGACCTGCCGGTTGGCCGCCTCCGTCAGGCCGAAGGCATCCAGCAGCTGCCCGGCCCGCTGCCGTGCGGCGGGCTTGCGGTGGCCGAGCAGCCGTCCCAGCAGGACGAGGTTCTCGGTGCCGGTGAGGTCCTCGTCGACCGAGGCGTACTGCCCGGTGAGGCTGACGCGGCTGCGGACGGCGTCCGCCTCCCGCAGTACGTCGTGACCGAAGACCCGGGCCTCCCCGCCGTCCGGGCGCAGCAGCGTCGCCAGCATCTTGACCGCGGTGGTCTTGCCCGCGCCGTTCGGTCCGAGCACGCCGTAGACGGTGCCCGTCGGTACGACGAGGTCGATGCCGTCCACGGCACGGGTCTCGCCGAACACCTTGACCAGCCCCGAGGTTTCGATGGCGGGGCCGGAGTGCCGGCGTTGGTGGTCCTTCATGGGTGTGCCCTCTCTACGAGACGTACGGGCGGGCAGCGCGGGCCTCGCGCAGCGCGAGCCCCCACCAGGTGAGCTGGTCGAGCATGCAGTCCACCGCCTGCCCGTCGTCGTCGTACGTCGTTTCCATGATGTTGAAGTTCACGCTGTTTCGCAGCGTGACGGTGTGCAGCTCGGTGAAGACCGTGCGCAACTGCTCCACGGCGTAGCGGCCTTCCGACCGGTGGCCGTAGGAGACGAAGCAGACCGGTTTGGCGTGCCACTCGTCGTAGGCGTAGTCGATGGCCTGCTTCAGAGAGGCGGGGTAGCCGCGGTTGTACTCCGGTGTGACCACCACGAACGCCTCCGCCCGGGTCACCCGGCCGGCGAAGTCGGCCATCGGGCCGGTCGGTTCCTGCGGGTAGTGGCCGGGGAAGTCGAAGGCGGCCAGATCGACCACGTCGAGCGCGAGATCCTCCCGATGACCGGCGCGCTCGACGAACCAGCCGCCGACCCGTTCGCCCCGGCGCCCCTGCCGGGTGCTGCCGATGATCACCGCGGTGCGCAGCCGGTCGGAGGTGGTCCCGCCCGTGCCGGCCGTTGCGGTGCGCCGCTGCGGTGCTGCCATCAGTGCCTCCCGGGCCTTCTCGGTGACGGCCGACGCCGCCTGCACCCCTCAGGCGCCAGACGCGGTGCGAGATCCGCCAGACGCGATCTGGCGGACCCCGCCCGATGGCGCCGACCGGCGCGATCGGCGCGATTCCGGCGGGGAGCGACCGGGGAGCGGGCACCGGCGAGGGGCGTCGGTCGTCCGCCGCCGGCGAAGCGGAATCCGGACACGCGCACCTCTTGACGGCGACGGCCGTGCGGGCGGAGAGTGCTCACTAATCCGCATGAGCCCGCTCCCGGTCGTTGGCAGTCGGTAGCTAATGCGCATTAGTCAGGAGTGAACGTGGACGAGTCAGCAGCCGGCGCGAGCGCGGCCGGAGGCGGTGCCCTCCGCCGGGGCAGGCCGCGGCAGGCCGACGTGGCGCGGGCAGCCGGGGTCTCGCAGACCACCGTGTCGCTGGTGCTGGGTGGCAACAAGCAGGGCATCGTGATCCAGGAGGCCACCCGGCAGCGGGTGCTGGAGGCGGCCCGCTCGCTGGGTTACGTGCCCGACCCGGCCGCCACCCGGCTGGCCGCGGCCCGCAACAACCTGCTGGGCGTCTTCAGCTTCACCGCGACGTTCCCGACCGCCGTCGAGCACTCGTACTACCCGTTCCTGGTCGGTGTCGAGCAGGAGGCAGCGGCGCTGGGGTACGACCTGGTGCTGTTCACCGGGTCCAGCCCGGGCGGCGCGCAGGCGTCCCGGCCGCAGGCACTGTCCCGGGTCCGGCTGGCCGACGGCTGCCTGTTCCTCGGCCGGCACATCCCCGCCGCCGAGCTCCGCCGGTTGCTGGACGACGGCTTCCCGCTCGTCCACGTCGGACGCCGCGACGAACTCGCCGGCCTGGCCTGGGTGGGTGCGGACTACGTGTCGGCAAGCGCCGAGGTGGTGCGGCGACTCGCCGACCAGGGGCACCGGAAGGCCGTGCTGATCCGCGAGGACGACGACGCACCGGCGTCCACCGACCGCGAGCACGGCTTCACCGCGGGACTGGCCGCGGCGGGGATGCCGTCCGGACCCGGCACGGTCGTCAGGACGGCCGACCCGGCCGTCGAACTGACGCCGGAGCGGGTGCGGAACTGGCTGGCGGACGGCGTCACCGCGTTCGTCGCCGAGGAGACCGACACCGGGGCGGCCTGGCGGGCCCTGCTGGCGGCGGTGCGG
>NZ_BAAHCA010000482.1:0-3743 GCF_054776295.1 Streptomyces sparsus | reverse complement strand
GTCGCCGGCGCAACCGGCGGTCAGCAGGGCGAGCACGGCGCCGGTGGCGGCGAGGGCTGAGCGTAGGTGCGCGTCCATGCCTCCATGGGGCCACCGCCCCGGGCCGACGGCGACCGCCGCACGCCCGTTCGAGTGAAGCAGGGAGCAGCACCGCGACAGGGTTCACCACGGGCCAGCGCGGGTCATCGCCTCCGGTGACGACCCGCGGTGGCCTGCGGTTCCTGCCGGGTGGCCCGTACCTGGTCGCCGGACCGCTCAGTCGTCCTCAGGCGGCTGCTCGGGTGTCTCCACCCGCTCCACCAGCACCCGCTCGACGCGGTTGCGCCGCCCGGCGGTGGACTCGGCCGTCAGCCGCAGCCCGGCCAGTGAGGGGTCGACCCGGTCCTCGGAGAGGTCGACGACCGCCGAGGCACCGGCGAGCGGCACCCGGCCGAGCAGTTTGGCCAGCAGTCCGCCGACCGTCTCCACGTCCTCGTCGTCGAAGTCGTCCAGTCCGTACAGCTCACCCAGGTCGCCGATGTCGAGGCGGGCGGTGACCCGGAACCGGCCGTCGCCCAGTTCCTCCACGGGCGGCAGCTCCCGGTCGTACTCGTCGGCGATCTCGCCGACGATCTCCTCGAGGATGTCCTCGATGGTGACGATGCCGGCGGTGCTGCCGTACTCGTCGATGACCACCGCCACGTGGCTGCGGTCGCGCTGCATCTCCCGCAGCAGGTCGCCGGCGTTCTTGGTGTCCGGCACGAACACCGCGGGCCGCATCACGGTCGACACCTGCTCCGACTCGCTGTCCCGGTTGATGTGCACCGTGCGCGCCAGGTCCTTGAGGTAGACGATGCCGACCACGTCGTCCTCGTTCTCGCCGGTGACGGGGATCCGCGAGAAGCCCGAGCGCAGCGCCAGGGTGAGCGTCTGGTGGATGGTCTTGTAGCGCTCGACGGTGACCAGGTCGGTGCGCGGCACCATCACCTCGCGCACCAGCGTGTCCCCGAGCTCGAAGACGGAGTGCACCATGCGGCGCTCCTCGTCCTCGATGAGGGACTCGGCGCCGGCGAAGTCGACCATCGCGCGCAGTTCCGACTCGGAGGCGAAGGGCCCCTTCCGGAACCCCTTGCCGGGTGTCACCGCGTTGCCCAGCAGGATCAGCAGCTGCGGCACGGGCCCCATCACGCGGGCCAGCGGCAGCAGTACGTAGGCGGCCGCGGTGGCGGTGTTGAGCGGGTGCTGGATGCCGATGGTCCGCGGTGAGACGCCGACCGCGACGAAGGACACCAGCACCATGACGGCGATGGCGAAGGCCACCGCCTGCCAGGTCCGGTCGAAGGTCCGCAGAGCGGCGAAGGTGACGAGGACCGCCGCGGCCATCTCGCTGGCGATCCGTACCAGCAGGGCCAGGTTCAGGTAGCGCACCGGATCGGCGGCGACCGCGGCGAGCTTCGCGCTGCCCCGGCGGCCCGCGCGGACCGCCTCCTCGGCGCGGAAGCTGGTGGTGCGGGCCAGTCCCGCCTCGGCGCACGCCGAGAGCCAGGCGAGCACCGTGAGCAGCACGGCGGCGGCGACGAGCTGACCGGTCATGTGGTCGTCGGCGCCGGGGACGGGCCGGTGAGGCCCTTCTCGTCCCGCCAGCCGTCCACGATCGCCTTCTGGAGACCGAACATCTCCGTCCGCTCGGACGGCTCCTCGTGGTCGTAGCCGAGCAGGTGCAGCACACCGTGCACGGTCAGCAGTTGCAGCTCCTCGTCCATGGAGTGCCCGGTGGGGGCCTCCTCGCCCTGCTTCCTGGCCACCTCGGGGCAGAGCACGATGTCACCGAGCAGCCCCTGCGGCGGCTCCTCGTCGTCCTTCGCGGGCGGACGCAGCTCGTCCATCGGGAAGGACATGACATCGGTGGGCCCCGGCAGGTCCATCCACTGGCGGTGCAGCTGCTCCATGGCGTCGGTGTCGACGACGATCACCGAGAGCTCCGACAGCGGGTGGATGCGCATCCGGGCCAGGGCGTAGCGGGCGACGTCGAGGATCGCCTGCTCGTCGACCTCCTGGCCGGACTCGTTGTTGACGTCGATCGACATGGTTCGGGCTTGCTACTTTCCGTTGCGGTCGTCGTAGCGGTCGTAGGCGTCGACGATACGCCCGACCAGCCGGTGGCGGACCACGTCGGTACTGGTGAGGCGGGAGAAGTGCACGTCGTCCACGTCCTCGAGGATCTCCTGCACCTGCCGCAGACCGCTCTTCGAGCCGTTCGGCAGGTCGACCTGGGTGACGTCACCGGTGATGACGATCTTCGATTCGAAGCCGAGGCGGGTGAGGAACATCTTCATCTGCTCGGGGCTGGTGTTCTGCGCCTCGTCGAGAATGATGAAGGCGTCGTTGAGCGTGCGGCCCCGCATGTACGCCAGCGGCGCGACCTCGATGGTGCCCGCGGCCATCAGCCGGGGGATGGAGTCCGGGTCGAGCATGTCGTGCAGCGCGTCGTAGAGCGGACGCAGGTACGGGTCGATCTTCTCGTAGAGCGTGCCGGGCAGGAAGCCGAGCCGCTCCCCCGCCTCCACGGCGGGCCGGGTCAGGATGATGCGATTGACCTGCTTGGCCTGGAGGGCCTGCACCGCCTTGGCCATGGCCAGGTACGTCTTGCCGGTGCCTGCCGGGCCGATGCCGAAGACGACGGTGTGCTGGTCGATGGCGTCGACGTAGCGCTTCTGGTTGAGCGTCTTGGGCCGGATCGTGCGACCGCGGTTGGAGAGGATGTTCTGGGTGAGGACCTCGGCGGGCGTCTCGTCGCCGCTGCCGTTGCCCGCGCCGCGGAGCATGGCGATGGACCGCTCGACGGCGTCCTCCGTCATGGGCTGGCCGGTGCGCAGCACCAGCATCATCTCGTCGAAGAGGCGCTGCACGAGCGCCACCTCGTCGGCGGCGCCGGTGGCGGTGATCTCGTTGCCGCGGACGTGGATGTCCGTGGCCGGGAATGCCTGCTCGATCACCCGCAGCAGGGAGTCGCCGGAGCCGAGCACCGTGACCATCGGGTGCTTGGCGGGTACGGCGAAGTGAGCACGTGCCTGTTCTGTGGATGTGTTCGTCATGGGCCGGCTCAGTGGCCTGCTCATCCCTCTCTCTGACTGCGGTGGATCCGGACTGACTGCGGTGGATCCGGACTACCAGGGTACGCCGGGGCGCCGACATGCCCGAGGGATTTATCTCGTCGACCCCTTGCGCCTCAGCACGGGTCGGGCGTCACAGGCCCACCGGGCGGCGCGCGGCGACGGCTCGGGCTCTGGGTCGCCAGCTCGGGGCCGGCGGCTCGGGATCGGCGGCTCGGGATCGGCGGCTCAGGCGGTGCGGAAGCCGATCGTGGGCACCGCCCGGCGCCGCGGCCAGGGCTGGGTGTTCTCGCTGAGCAGCTCCCGCAGGAAACCGAACCGGCACAGCGCGGCCGGGTCCTGCGCGGGGCAGCTGTGCACCCGGTGGCACCAGGCGGCGATCTCCGGCCAGCCGGGCGCCGACAGCGAGCCGCCGAACTCCTGCACCGAGAGCCCCGCCGCCACGCAGGCGAAGGCGAGCCGGTCGGCGAGCGGCCAACCGGCCAGTGAGGCCATCAGGAACCCGGCGGTGAAGACGTCGCCCGCGCCGGTCGGGTCCAGCGCCTCCACGCACACCGACGGCACCTCCACGAACTCCCCGGTCCGCCCGTCCGCCGCGCAGACCCCCTCCCGGCCGAGCGTGACGACGGCCAGCGGCACGTGCTCGGTCAG
>NZ_BAAHCA010000481.1:0-3744 GCF_054776295.1 Streptomyces sparsus | reverse complement strand
CGGCAGGCGAGCGCATCGTGCTGGTCTCCTACGCCCCCCTGCGGCGTTGGGCGGCCGAGACCGGGGCGGTCCCCGGCCCGTATGACGAGTGCGGCCCGGTCTTTCTGCACGCCGACCGATGTGCGGGCCACTCCGCGGCGGCGGGCTATCCCGCGACGCTGCACGGACCGCGCCGGGTGCTGCGGGCCTACAGCGCCGAGGGCCGCATTCTCGGCGGCACGCTCGTGGAGCTGCCCGCGAGCCGGGTCGGGGAGGTGGAGGGTTTGCTGCGCGGCATCCTCGCCGACCCGGCCGTCCAGCTGGTGCACGTGCGGGCGGTGGAGTTCGGCTGCTTCCTGGCCGAGGTGCGCCGAGGCTGACGCCGACCGCACCGTTCACCCGCCTCCGCCCCGCGACCGGGCGCCGAGGCTGACGCCTACCGCACACGTCACCCGTTTCCGCCCCGCGGCCGGGCGCTCGTCGCGGGGCGGGGCGCTCACCTGACGGCTCAGCGGCGGAACGGGCCCCGCACCTCGAAGGTGACGCCGTCCAGGCCGGCCGGGTCGCCGAGCCGTCCCCGCTGCGAGGAGAAGTACAACCGGGAGCCGTCGGGGGAGAAGGCCGGGCCGGTCACCTCGGACTTCTCGTGGCCGTCGATCCGGATCACCGGCGCGACCACACCGTCCGGCGTGACGATGTTGATCTCCATGTTGCCGCCGTCCTCGGCCACGTACAGGTCACCGCCCGCGGTGCCGGTGACGTTGTCCACGCCGTCCAGCGACCCCGTGCCGTCATAGCTGACCGACAGCTCCTGCCGTCCCGCGTGGTACGCCCACACGCGGTTGTCGCCCTTGGTGGTGAAGTACGCGACGCCGTCCTGGTAGTGGCAGCCCTCGCCCCCGTCGAAGTGCCGGGCGGCGGACACCTGGTGCCGGGTCTGCCTGCCGAACAGCGGCCCCGACGGGTCCGGCACGCGCTGCCACTCCACGCCGCCGCCGGCCGTCTCGCACAGCACGTCGAGCCGGCCGCGCGCCAGCTCGCCCCAGGTGTCGGGGGTGTAGCGGTAGAAGCAGCCGTCCGACTCGTCCTCGGTGAGGTAGATGACGCGCCGGTCCGGGTCGCAGGCCGCCGCCTCGTGCTTGAACCGTCCCATCGCCGGGTGCGCCACGGCCGAGCGTCTGCCGAACGGGTCGGTCTCGAAGACCCGGCCGCGGAACGTCTCCTCGCAGGACAGCCAGGTCTGCCACGGTGTCGCGCCACCGGCGCAGTTCAGCGTGGTCCCGCTGAGGATGCGGTAGGCCCGGTCGACGGAGCCGTCGGCCCGGAAGCGGATCGCGGACGCGCCGCCGATGAGCGGCAGTTCGCAGTTGGACACGTAGATCCAGCCGTCGCCGTCCGCGAAGCAGGCACCGCCGTCGGGCGCACCGTGCCAGAGGATGCCGCCCACCGGGCGGGTCGACCGCGCCACGACACGGCTGGTGAAGCCCTGCGGCAGGGCGACGCCGTTGGCGTCGGGCGCCAGCAGCGGGCCGTAAGGGCCCGCGCCGGGCTGGGCCGCGAGCGCGACGGAGGCGGCGGACTGCCACAGGGCGCCCGAGAAGGCGACGGCCCCGGTGCCGGCGAGGGCGGCCCGGAAGAGGCTGCGACGCTGCATAAGTTACTCCCCAGTTGTTGGCTGCGGAGGTCACCGTCCCGCATCGGTGGCAGCCGCAGAAGGGGTGTGGCAGCGAAAGTTCGGTGAACTAGCGCGGTACCAACTCCACCAGTTGGGACATGAGTTCACCGAAAGGACCGTCCGCCGGCTCCTGGGCGAGGACTCGCCTGACCAGATCGGCGGTCTCCTCGTCGGTCGTCGCCGTGACGGCGCTGAGCGCCATGAAGTCGTGCACCAGCTGGAGTTCGAGTTCCTCGCGCGGAATGCTGCGGCCGTCCAGCCAGGTCAGCGCCGTCGTCTCGGCCAGCCCCACCCAGGAGCGGATCACCAGCGCCAGGCGCGGTCCCGGATCGGTGAGCTGAAGATGGTCGAGGAGCTGCTCGTACGCCTGCCGCCGCACGTCGTCGATCATCGCGGTGGCCCGCGCGGAACCGGCCGTGGTACCGCCGTGCAGCAGCGCCGCGAAGCCGGGGCCGTGCTCGGAGACGAAGTCGAAGTACCGGCGCATCACGCGCAGCAACCGGGCACCCAGCGGCCCCTCGTGCGGCTCCGCGAAGCGGCTGGCCAGCTCGTCCGCCGCCACCCGCACCGCCGCCTCGTACAGGCTGTGCTTGCCGGGGAAGTAGTGGTAGACCAGCGGACGGGAGATCCCGGCAGCGCCCGCGATGTCGTCGATGGACACCTCGTCCGGGGAGCGGCTGCTGAACAGCTCCAGCGCGACCGCTATCAGCTGCTGCCGCCGCTCCTGCACACCCATTCTGCGCCGTACTCCGGTCGTCATGGGCCCCAGCCTAACGACCAGACCGGCATGGGGAGTTGCGGCCCGCTCCGCGACCCGTGCCCCAGCTCTCCGGGGTGGCCGGCGCCATGGCACCGGCCACCCCCGGGGCGCCGGGTCAGCCCAGCGGCTTGAGCTTGCCGCCGTCCCGCAGCGTCGCCGTCAGCTCCGCCTTGGCGCCCTCCTCGGCCTCCACCGCCATCACCCGGCCGGTCACCTCACCCCGCACCTCACCGGTCGCCGAGATCGACGCCACCTGGCGGCTGCCGGCGGCCAGCAGGTACCAGTTGTCCGCACCCGACTTCCACAGCACGCCGGTGAGGGCCTTCGCCGAGCGGGAACCGCACGACGGGTCGTCCTGCACCTTGCCCACCACCGCGCTCGGCGCGCCCGGGTCCGTCGTGGGCGGCTGGAACTGGGTCAGTGCCCGGCTGCCGTCACCCCGCCAGGTCTCCGCGCGGGTGCACAGCCACAGCGCCCGGCCGCCGCTGTCCGGCAGCCGCTGCGCGGCGAACGCCCACGTGTTCACCGCGCGGACCCCGTTGCCGGTCAGCGTCGGCAGGTGGCAGACGGTACGGGCCAGCGCGCCCCGGCCCGCCGCTCCCTGCGGGTCGCCGGGCGTCGTCGACGGGTTGCCCTGGGTCAACCGCACCGGCATCAACTCGCCGAGGTCGGTGAGCAGGAACGAATCGTCCCGGCCCTCCGCGGTGAGGCGCAGCCCCGGCCAGGACTCGCAGCCCTGCTGCCCGCCGGCCAGCGGCGGGGAGATCAGCGGTTGGGTGACACCGTCGTCCTCCCACTCCACCGGCTGTCCCCGGTCCGCCGGGTCCCGCAGGTCGCTGACCACCGCCTCCGCCACCCAGGGCGCCAGCAGGTAGCGGGCGTTGCCGTCGCTGCGGGTCAGCAGGACCGCGCTCGACGCGGTCAGGTCGGCGCCGTCGGTGCGGGCGAAGTCCAACCCCACCAGGCCCTTCTCACCGCCGCTCGGCTCCGCGTAACGCACCACCCGCAGGCCGTCGTACAGCAGCACCACCGACGCGCCGTCCACCTCACCCGCGAACAGCAACTGCGGCGGGCCGGCCGCCGGACCGGGCTGCGTGCCCGGCGTCACCGTCACGTTGACCTGGCTGCCGGGCCGGGCCCACACCGCGAGCGCCCGCCGCAGCAGGTCCTCGTCGTCGGCGAGTTCACCGCGCACCGGCCAGACCGAGAAGTCCGTGCGCGCCGACGTCTCCCAGGCCGCCGCCTGGACCCGTGTCAACCGCTCGGGGTTCAGTGCCCGTTCGGACGCCGGGTTGCGCGCGTACGACGGTGCCGCGGCGCCGTCCCGCCC
>NZ_BAAHCA010000480.1:0-3749 GCF_054776295.1 Streptomyces sparsus | reverse complement strand
GTGGCTCCGGCCGCGAGGCGCTGCGAGCCGGGGGCGGCGGCCGACGGGACCCGGGGGCGGTGCACGCCCGGCGGGACCCCGGTGGGGTCGGCCGTCACATCATGTCGTGGGACCACGCCGGCGCCTCCGGGCGTCGATGAGCATTTCCTGGACGTTGCGGAGCGGCTGGCCTTCGGCGTCGACGGCGTGGCGGGTCCACTCCCCGTCCGGGCCGAGGTGCCAGGATGCGGTGGACTCGGACATGCCGGTCTCCAGCAGCCGGGTGAGGGACGCGCGGTGGCCGGGGTCGGCGACCCGGACCAGGGCCTCGATGCGGCGGTCGAGGTTGCGGTGCATGAGGTCGGCGCTGCCGAACCACACCTCCGGTTCGCCGCCGCCGCCGAACGCGAAGACCCGGGAGTGTTCGAGGAACCGTCCCAGCACGCTGCGCACCCGGATGTTCTCGCTGAGCCCGGCGACGCCGGGCCGCAGGGCGCAGATGCCGCGCACCCACACGTCGACCGGCACGCCCGCCTGCGAGGCGCGGTAGAGCGCGTCGATGACGGTCTCGTCGACGATCGAGTTGACCTTGAAGCGGACGTAGGCGGGCCGGCCGGCGCGGTGGTGGGTGATCTCCTTGGTGATCCTGGAGACCAGGCCGTCGCGCAGCGAGCGCGGGGCGACGAGCAGCCGGCGGTAGGTCTCACGGCGGGAGTAGCCGGAGAGCCGGTTGAAGAGGTCCGACAGGTCGGCGCCGACCTGCGGGTCGGCGGTGAGCAGCCCGAAGTCCTCGTAGAGGCGGGCCGTCTTGGGGTGGTAGTTGCCGGTGCCGACGTGCGCGTAGCGCCGCAGGTGCTCACCCTCCTGGCGGACGACCAGGGACAGCTTGCAGTGCGTCTTGAGGCCGACGAGCCCGTAGACGACGTGGCAGCCGGACTCCTCCAGTTTGCGGGCCCACTTGATGTTGGCCTGCTCGTCGAACCGGGCCTTGATCTCGACCAGGACGAGCACCTGCTTGCCGGACTCCGCCGCGTCGATCAGCGCGTCCACTATCGGGGAGTCGCCCGAGGTGCGGTAGAGCGTCTGCTTGATGGCGAGCACGTCCGGGTCGGCGGCGGCCTGCTCCAGGAACGCCTGCACGGAGGTGGAGAACGAGTCGTAGGGGTGGTGCAGCAGCACGTCGCGCTCCCGCAGCGCGGCGAAGACGTCGGGGGCGGACGCGGACTCCACCTCGGCGAGGTCGCGGTGGGTGCCGGCGACGAACTTCGGGTACTTCAGCTCCGGCCGGTCCATGGCGCCGACGATGCCGGCCAGCCCGCTGAGGTCGAGCGGGCCGGGCAGCGGATAGACCTCGGCGTCGACCACCTTCAGTTCCCGGACCAGCAGGTCCAGCACGTAGGGGTCGATCGTCTCCTCGACCTCCAGCCGCACCGGCGGGCCGAAGCGGCGGCGCATCAGTTCCTTCTCCAGCGCCTGGAGCAGGTTCTCCGCGTCGTCCTCCTCCACTTCCAGGTCCTCGTTGCGGGTCACCCGGAACATGTGGTGCGCGAGCACCTCCATGCCGGGGAACAGCTCCTCCAGGTGGGCGGCGATCACGTCCTCCAGCGGCACGTACCGCTGCGGGGAGGCCTCCAGGAAGCGGGACAGCAGCGGCGGCACCTTGACCCGGGCGAAGTGGTGGTGGCCGCTGACGGGGTTGCGGACCACCACGGCCAGGTTGAGGGAGAGCCCGGAGATGTAGGGGAAGGGGTGCGCCGGGTCCACGGCGAGGGGGGTCAGCACCGGGTAGATCTGGTGCCGGAACAGAGTGAAGAGGCGCGCCTGCTCCTTCTCGGTGAGGTCGGCCCAGCGGATGAGGTGGATGCCCTCCTCGCCGAGCGCGGGCGCCACGTCGTGCTGGTAGCAGGCGGCGTGCCGGGCCATCAGCTCCCGCGAGCGGGTCCTGATGAGGTCGAGCACCTCACGCGGTTGCAGGCCGGAGGCCGATCGGGTGGCGACGCCGGTGGCTATGCGGCGCTTGAGTCCGGCCACCCGGACCATGAAGAACTCGTCGAGGTTGCTGGCGAAGATCGCCAGGAAGTTGGCGCGTTCCAGGAGCGGGGTGGAGGGGTCCTCGGCCAGTTCCAGGACCCGCTCGTTGAATGCCAGCCAGCTGCGCTCGCGGTCCAGGAAACGGCCCTGCGGCAGGTCGTCGTCGCCGCCGCGGTAGGCGTCGGGGTCCGCGTCCAGCTCGGCGTCGAGAGCGATGGCCGGAACGGTGGCCGCGTGCGGCCGGGAGGCGTCGATGGAGCCGAGCGCCGGGGGCGGCGGCTGCTCGGCGGAGGAGGCGGAGGACACCGGGCGGGCGGGCTGCGCTGGCTTGCTCATCCCCCCATTCTTCCGCGCATCGGGCGCACCGGGCTCGTCGGCGGACCTCTCGGCGGGCGAGAGGGCCCCCGGGGCGAGGTGGAGCCAACGGTTCGGCACGGCGTGCTGCATTCGACGATGCTCGCAAGCGAGTCTGAATGACCGGTTACACCGACATGGCCGGGAGGCGAGCCGCACCCTTCGCCCGGATGACCGACCCCCGCACAACCGTGCGAACCGCCGGCCACCGCCACGGCGGCCACCGGAGGGAGTCCTCGGCAGGCGGTCACCGCCCACCGGCCCGCCGCGGTGTCAGCCCTCGGTGCGGTACATCAGGTCGACCTCGTGGGTGCGGAAGCCGAGGCGCTCGTAGACGGAGACGGCCGGGCCGTTGTCGGCGTCCACGTAGAGCATCGCGGTCGGCGTCCGCCGGTCGAGGGCCAGGTGGCGCAGCCCGGTCAGGGTCAGTGCCCGGCCGAGGCCGCCGCCCTGCGCCCCGGGCACCACGCCGACCACGTACACCTCACCCAGGCCCTCCTCGGCGTGCACCTTCGTCCAGTGGAAGCCGACGAGGTCGCCGTCCCGGTGGGCCAGGAAGAAACCGGCGGGGTCGAACCACTGCTCGGCGACGCGGGCCCGCAGGTCCTCGGCGGTCAGCGAGCCCTGCTCGGGGTGGTGGGCGAAGGCGGCGGCGTTGGCGGCGAGCCAGTCCGCGTCGTCCGCGCCGGGCCGGAAGGTCCGCAGGCTCACGCCGGGCGGCAGCACCGGCTCGGGCAGCGCGTCGGCGGACAGCGGCATGCGCATCTGGCGGAGTTCGCGGAACAGCGTCATGCCGAGCACCTGCGCGAGGTGCCGGGCGGCGGCGTGCCCGCCGTGCGCCCAGGCGCGCAGCCGCTGCCCGGAGGTGTCCAGCAGGGCCTGGCCCAGTGACCGGCCGTAGCCGTTGCCGCGGTGCGACGGGTGCACGACGAGTTCGGCGGCGGGCGCCTCGACCGGGTCGGTGTCCTCGAGTTGCCCGTAGCCGACGAGCTCACCGCCGGAGCGGACGAGGAAGTGCGTGACGCCGGTCCGGCGGCCGCCGCGCAGGTGCAGCCGCCCCTGTTCGGACACCGGGGACTGTCCGTCCGTGCGGGTCGCCCGCTCGATGAGCGCCAGCGCCTCCCCCGCGACCTCGTCCGACAACTGGTCCACCACCGCCACGTCACTCATGGGCCCGAGCCTACGACGCACCGGGTCGAAACCTGTTGGTTACCGCATCCCTCCTGACACGCTACGCGCGTTGACCTTAGGCTGCGGTCTGCTTGGACACCGTCAACTCGCCCTCACATAAGGGGACATAAATGCCCGATTCCCCGACGCCGCCCGCCCGGCGCCGCCGACACGGCCGCGTACTGACCGCTGCCGCCGCCGGCCTGGCCACCTTC
>NZ_BAAHCA010000479.1:0-3769 GCF_054776295.1 Streptomyces sparsus | reverse complement strand
GCGGGGGACGCCGCGCGTGGAGCGGTCGTCACGGGCGTGGAGATCGTCGAGTGCGTAGCGCCCGCCGCGAGGGGCGTCGGGCACGTGGGGCACGCCGCTGCCGTACGGGAACCCCTGCGCCGGGGTTTCGCGCGAGGCCCGCGGCAGCGGCCGGGTGCCCTCGGTTGCCGGGCGGCCGACCGGTGGCGCGGCGGGTGCCCCGACGCCCGAACCGCCAGGGCTCGAACCGCCGGGCGCCGAACCGCCGGGAGCCGACTCGACGTTGCCGGTGCGGCGCAGCTTCTGCCAGCGCAGCCGACCGCCGGTCAGCGCGGTGATCCAGGACTGGAGCAGCACGACGTACATCAGCTGCCGGTAGAGGATCTGCTGGAGCGGCAGCGAGACGAGGTGCGTCATGCGTTCCCGGTCGAGCCGGAACGCGTAGGCGGCGCAGACCAGTTGGATGCCCAGCACGCCGGCCCAGGCGGCGACGGTCTTGCCGGTCGGGCCGAAGACGAGGCCGTACAGCAGAAAGACGTCGATCAGCGGGGCCAGCAGCGGGGCGACGACCATGAACAGCGAGACCAGGGGCAGCCCGACCCGGCCGAAACGCCCGGAGGGGCCGCTCTCGATCAGGGCGCGGCGGTGCTTCCAGATGGCCTGCATGGTGCCGTAGCTCCAGCGGTAGCGCTGGGACCACAGCTGCTGCACGGACTCCGGCGCCTCGGTCCAGGCGCGGGCGTTCTCCGCGTAGACGACGTGCCAGCCGTCCCGGTGCAGGGCCATGGTGATGTCGGTGTCCTCGGCGAGGGTGTCCTCGCTCATGCCGCCGACCCGGTCCAGGGCCTCCCGCCGGAAGGCGCCGACCGCGCCGGGAATGGTCGGCATGCAGCGCAGCACGTCGTACAGCCGCCGGTCCAGGTTGAAGCCCATCACGTACTCGATGTGCTGCCAGGCGCCGATCAGCTTGTCCCGGTTGCCGACCTTGGCGTTGCCCGCGACGGCGCCCACCCGGGCGTCACCGAAGGGCTGGACCAGTTCGCGGACCGTGGACGGCTCGAAGACGGTGTCGCCGTCCATCATCACGACGATCTCGTGCGAGGCGTTGGCGATGCCGTTGTTCAGGGCGGCGGGCTTGCCCGCGTTGGCCTGGCTCAGCACCCGCACGCCCGGCAGCCCGAGGTCCTCGACGATCTGGGCGGTGCCGTCGCTGGAGCCGTCGTCGATGACGAGGACCTCCACCGGATGGTCACTCTCCACCAGCGACCGCACGGTGTTGGTGATGCACTTCGCCTCGTTGTAGGCGGGCACCAGCACGGTCACCGGTTCGGTGATCGGCTCGCCCCAGCGGAAGTCGCGGCGGCGGACCCGGCGGGCGTGCACCCAGGACAGCACCAGCATCAGGCCGAAGCGGGCGAACACCAGCGAACCGACCACGGCGAGCAGCACGGTCAGCACGCCCATGGCCCGCTCGGAGACACCGACGGCGCCGACGAACGCCTTGCCCTTCCACAGGTCGAAGCCGCTGACCGGGGTGTGGGCGCTGGGGGCGTCGAGTGCCTCGGTGAGGTTGGTGAACCGGTAGCCCTCGCTCTTCAGCCGGGGCAGCATGCGCTCCAGCGCGGCGACGGTCTGGGACCGGTCACCGCCGGAGTCGTGCATCAGCACCACCGCGCCGTCGCCGGGGTTCTTCGGCGTCGCCCGGCGGATGATCTCGTCGACGCCCGGGCGCGACCAGTCCTTGGTGTCGGTGTCGTTGAGGGCGGTGATGTAGCCGCGCTTGCCGATGTACTCGGTCACCGGCCACGAGTTGTTGTCCAGCGCGTACGAGTGCGAGGAGTAGGGGGGCCGGAACAGCGAGCTGCGCACCCCGGCCGCGCCGGCCAGCGCGAGCTGGTTCTGCGCGAGTTCCCAGTCGATGCGGGCCTTGGACTGGAGCGACAGGTCGGGGTGGTTGAAGGTGTGCAGGCCGATCTCGTGGCCCTCGTCGGCCATCCGCCGGACCAGTTCGGGGTGCTTGGCCGCCATGGTGCCGGTGATGAAGAAGACGGCGTGCGCGTCGTGCTGGGCGAGCGTGTCCAGCACCTTCGGTGTCCACTCCGGGTCGGGCCCGTCGTCGAAGGTGAGCACCATGGTCCGGTCGGGCAGCCGGTGGGTGGCCGCCTGCTCACCGCGGACGTCGATGATGGGGCCGCCCTCGAGGATCTCGCTGGGCACCTTGTGGTTGCCGGCCGGCTCGTTGATCCGGTGGTCGGCGAGGAACTCGCTGTTCACGTAGCCGCGCAGCAGCAGCATGGTGACGACGGCGGTCAGCAGCAGTGCGGGCAGCAGGTAGCGAAGCGGCAGCCTGGTTCGGCGCCGCTTGTGGGAGGCGTTCGCCATCTACTCGCCCTCACCGGTCTCGGTCTCCTCGCCGACCTGCGACTCGGAGGGTTCCGGCAGGTCGATGGGCGGTTCCTGCGTTGTGGGGGGTTCGGCTCCGGTGCCGCCCGCGTCCGCGGTCGGCGACTTGGAGGCGTCCGCGCTGGGGGACGTGTCCGGCTCGGGCGTCTCGCCGTCCGCCGACGCGGTCGGCCGGGGGCTCGCCGGGTCGTCGTCCGCGTCGGGCACGACCGGGTCGGTGGCGTCCGTGCCCGGCACCGCGGGCAGTTCCGCGGGGTTCGCCGCCGGGGTGGCGTCCACGGGGGTCTCGGGGGCCGCCGGGGCGTCATCGTCCTCGTCGGGCTCCGCCTCGACGGTGACCTTGTCGGGGCCCTTGTCCGCCTGCCCGGTTATCGGCAGCCAGGGCGCCGTCGAGTTGCCGCCGGCGAGGCTCACCGCGAGCACCACGGCGTAGCAGGCGCAGGCCACTCCGAGGACCCAGCCGAGCCTCCGGAGGGTCCGTCGGCGCCTGCCGCTGCCGTCGACGAAGACAGGCTCGTCCGCGCTGCCGCGGACTTCTTGGGTGGTGTTCACTTGGTGCGTCGCCCCCGGGCTCACAGTTGTCCTGAGAGCCAGACAAGGGAGTGGCAGCCAGGGTTGTACAGGGCGCTGATTAAATCAGATGACACTTTGGTATCGGGAGGTGTCAGTCATTTGACCCCGACATCTCCCGCCCTTCCGGAACACAGCGTTCCGCAGCACCGGCGGTCACGTCCGGTGACCGCCGAGCGGCGCCCGACGCACCCCGCCGGGGCACTCCACGCCTCGGAGCCAGGGCCCGCCCGGCGATCCGGAATCGGGGATTCCGCCAGGTCAGGGACGAGCCCCGCCACCCGGCTGAAGATCACCCGGCGGTCGGTCGGCCAGCACCCTGCGGTCGCTCTCCGGCAGCCACGCTCCCGGGGGCGGCCTCAACCAGTCCGCACGCTCGGCCAGACTCCGGGCCGCGGCCAGCAGCGCGTCCAGGCCGGGGTGACGCAGACCACGCCGCCAGACCAGTGATATCGGCGACAGCGGCACCGGCTCCACCACCGGCCGCAGCACCATGCCGGGCACCTCGACGAACACCTCGCTGGCCAGGACCGACCAGCCGCGGCGACGCACCACCCGGGTGAACTCGTCCGCGCCCTCGATCCGGGGGTAGGGGTCGGCCACCTCGATACCGCGGCCGGCGAACAGGCTCCGGGCGTAGTCCGTCCACTCGGCCGTCTCCGCGTTGCCCGCGCCCGCGTACAGCGTCTCCCCCGCCAGCGCGCGCAGCGGCACCTGCGGCCGCGCCGCGAGCGGGTGCTCCTCGGGCAGCAGCACCGCCACCCGCTCGAAGCGGACCAGCCGGTGGTCGAGCCCGGACCGCAGCCCCTCGTCCAGC
>NZ_BAAHCA010000478.1:0-3771 GCF_054776295.1 Streptomyces sparsus | reverse complement strand
CGACGCCGGCGAGCGCGTCGGCCAGCGCCTCCCGGCGGGCGCCCCAGCGGCGGACCGGGAACAGCACGATCAGTCCGGCCTGGACGACGCCGCCCAGCGCGATGGTCAGGGCGTGCAGGCCGGCGTCGGGTACCGAGCCGGGCAGCGTGACGACGATCAGCATGCAGGCCACCGTGAAGCCGGCGACGACCCCCGACACCGGCCCGACCGCCCAGGCCATGCCGGCCGCGAAGGACCACAGGATCAGCAGCGCGAAGAACGCCGGCGGGCTCTCCGCGAGCAGGTAGCCGAGAAAGGCACTGGCGGACAGCCCGGCGGCGGCCCCCAGCGCCAGTTCGGGCCGGGGCCGCCAGCTGCGCTGGAAGGTGGCGATGCCGGAGGCGAAGGCCCCGAACGCCGAGGAGACGGCGAGCGCCGGTGAACCCAGCCACAGGGCCAGGCCGACCACCAGCGCCACTCCGACGGCGCCCCGCACCGCGATCAGCGGGGTGAGCGAGGCGCGCTCCACCCGCACCCCGGAGCGGGCCGTGCTGCCCAGCGCCCTCGCCCAGGACCTGAGGGTGTCCCGGCCGGTTGCAGTCATGATCGGCAAGGATACGGAACGGTCCGGGGCGAGGGCGGGAGCGGCGGGCTGTGGTGGCGAGGGACGGGCATCACTGCCCGGTTGCCGCGCTTGCGCAGGTGCTCGCGGATCGGGCGGGAGGAGTACGCCTGGTCGGCCAGGACCAGGGTCAGGTCTGGTGCGGGGCCGTCCTCGCCGACGGGGAACGCGCAGGCGGGCCACGACGTGGGTGAAGGCGGGTGCGTCTCCGGCCTGTCCGGCGGTGAGGTGAAAGTCCAGTGGCCGGCAGCGGTCGTCAGCGGCGAGGTGGAGCTTCGTGGTCAGTCCGCCGCGGGACCGGCCGCGGGCGCCGGTGACGGAGCCCGCGCCGGCCAGCTGGTCCGGCCTCACTTCCGCCAGAACAGGTGGTGCGTCACGCCGCTCGGGCTGGGCACGACGTCCTGGTGGAACCGGTCGAGCAGCTCGTCGGGGGACTCCCACAGCCGGGCCCCGGAGCCGAGCTTCGTCGGCGCGACCGCCACATGCAAGGTGTCGAGGAGGTCGGCTTCGAGGAACTGCCGGATGATCGTGGCGCCGCCACCAAGCCGGACGTCCTGGCCCTGCGCTGCCTCCTTCGCCTGGGCGAGCACCGCGGCCGGGTCGCCGTCGACGAAGTGGAACGTGGTGTCGGAGAGCGTGAACGACGGGCGCTTGTGGTGCGTCATGACGAACACCGGCGTGTGGAAAGGAGGTTCGTCACCCCACCAGCCCTGCCACTCGTGGTCCTGCCAGGGCCCGCGCTGCGGCCCGAACTTGTTGCGGCCCATGATCTCGGCGCCGATGTTGCGGGCGTAGTCCCGTGTGAAGTAGTCGTCCAGACCTCGGCCGCCGGGTTCGGAGCGGTTGATGGGTGGGTGGTCGGTGGCAAAGGCCCAGGCGAGCAAGTCCCCCGGATCGGCATGGCCGAAGGGCTTCTCGAGGCTCTGGCCCTCGCCGGCGCCGAACCCGTCGCTCGAGACGGTGAAGTTCTGGACCCGCAGCAACTGGCTCATGTCGCTCCTCCTGCTTCGCACTCTCTGATCACCTGGCGAACGGTAGACCGGCCGGGCCGGGAAAACTCATCGCCGCATCGTGCGGCTCCCCCTGTGGCAGGACAGGCCCGAAGACGTGGACGAACGGCTGGCGCACCTGGATCATCACCACCGCGGAGGTCCGCCACGCGCTGTCGGTGCTCTTCGCGGCGGAGGCCCTGCGTGACGCGCTAGCCGAGGAGTTGGCACCGTGATGACCCTGCGCGTGTACCGCATCCGGCCGGACGGCAGCAGCGTCACCGTGGCGCGGACCGCCACGCGGCCCACCCGCGACGGCCGGTTGCCGCTGACGCTCGCCTGGCCGCCCTGTGCCTGCCCCCGCTGCCGGCAGCAGCCACCGGGCGCCGACTGAAAGGCCGGGACTGCCCTCCGCACGCGCCCGTGCGCACCCGCGCGTCGCGTGGACGGAGTCGGCGCCCGCTGGCCATGGAGTTGCAGGCCAGCGGGCATCCGGCAGGGAGCGGGCATCCGGAAGCGGCGGGGCGTCAGTGGTTGCTGGGGAAGCCCAGGTTGATGCCGCCGCTGTCGGCCGGGTCGGGCCAGCGGGTGGTGATGACCTTGCCGCGCGTGTAGAAGGCGATGCCGTCGTTGCCGTAGACGTGCAGGTCGCCGAAGAGGGAGTCCTTCCAGCCGCCGAAGGAGTGGTAGCCGACCGGCACCGGGATGGGGACGTTGACGCCGACCATGCCCGCTTCGACCTCCAGCTGGAAGCGGCGGGCCGCGCCGCCGTCCCGGGTGAAGATCGCGGTGCCGTTGCCCCAGCGGGAGCTGTTGATGAGGTGCAGGGCCTCCTCGTAGGTGTCGGCCCGCACGACGCACAGCACCGGGCCGAAGATCTCGTCCCGGTAGGCGTCCGCGTCGGTGGGCACCTTGTCGAGCAGCGACACACCGATGAAGAAGCCCTGCTCGTGGCCCTCGACGGTGTGTCCGGTGCCGTCCACGACGACCTCGGCGCCCTGTTCGCGGGCGCTGCGCACGTAGCCCGCGACCTTGTCGCGGTGCTCGGCGGTGATCAGCGGACCCATCTCGGAGGCCGGGTCGTCGCCCGGTCCGATGCGCAGTGCCCTGGCCCGCTCGGCGATCCTGGCGACCAGTTCGTCTCCGGTGGCGCCGACCGCGACCACCACCGAGACGGCCATGCAACGCTCGCCGGCCGAACCGTAGGCGGCGTTGATGGCGTTGTCGGCGGCGTGGTCGAGGTCGGCGTCGGGCAGCACCAGCATGTGGTTCTTGGCGCCGCCGAGCGCCTGCACGCGCTTGCCTGCCGCGACCGCGCCGGCCTGGATGTAGCGGGCGACGGGGGTGGAGCCGACGAAGGACACGGCGGCCACGTCGGGGTGTTCCAGCAGCCGGTCCACCGCGACCTTGTCGCCGTTGACGACGTTGAGCACGCCCTGCGGCAGTCCGGCCTCGGCGGCGAGTTCGGCCAGCCGGTAGGGGGCGGAGGGGTCCTTCTCGCTGGGCTTGAGCACGAAGGTGTTGCCGCAGGCGACGGCCAGCGGGAACATCCACATCGGGACCATGGCGGGGAAGTTGAACGGCGTGATGCCCGCCACCACGCCGATCGGCTGCCGGATGGAGGCGACGTCCACGCGGGTGGCGACCTGGGTGGACAGCTCGCCCTTGAGCTTCTCCGGGATGCCGCAGGCCAGCTCGACGATCTCCAGGCCGCGGGCGACCTCACCGAGTGCGTCGGAGTGCACCTTGCCGTGTTCGGCGGTGATCAGGGCGGCCAGCTCGTCGCGGTGCGCGTCCAGCAGCTCGCGGTACTTGAACAGGATCGCCGTCCGGCGGGACAGCGAGGTCTGGCTCCACGTCCGGTGGGCGGCGGCCGCGGCGGCGACCGCGGTGTCCACCTCGGTGACGGACGCGAGCGAGACGCGGGTGGTCTGCTCGCCGGTGGCCGGGTTGTGGACCGGGCTGTGGTTGCCGGACGTGCCGTCTACCGGCTTGTTGTCGATCCAGTGGCCGACGGTCTTCATACGGGGCTCCTTCTGCGCGGCGGATGCGCGCGGCGGCGGATCTGCGGGACGGCTGTTCAGGCGGTCGCGGGCGGCTCGGGGATGTCGGTGGCTGTTGCGGGCGCGTCCGGCGCACCGGCGGGTGCGGTGGCGGGGCGCGGGGGGTTCAGTGGCCGGC
>NZ_BAAHCA010000477.1:0-3780 GCF_054776295.1 Streptomyces sparsus | reverse complement strand
GGCGACACCGCGGTCGGCGGCGGCGCACAGCAGCCCGGCACGGGCGGTGCCGCCGGAGCGGAGGCACCCGCCGAGTGACCGTTCCGGGAAGCCCGCCCGGGAGCGGGCTTCCCGGGGTCCGTCAGCTGCCGAGCACGCGGCGCAGGTAGTCGTTGCGGAACAACCGGTCCGGATCCAGGCGGTCCCGCAGCGCGGTGAACTCGCCGAACCGCGGATAGACGTCCGCCAGGTACTCCGCGTCGCGGCTGTGCAGCTTGCCCCAGTGCGGACGGCCGCCGTGCGCGGTCATGATGCGCTCGGCGGCCGTGAAGTACGCCTCGTGCGGGGTGCCCCGGTAGACGTGCATGGCCAGGTAGGCCGTCTCCCGTCCGCTCGCGGTGGAGAGCGGGATGTCGTCGGCGGGCGCGGTGCGCACCTCGACCGGGAAACCTATACGCAGGTCCGAGCGGTCGATCATGGCCCGCAGCTCGGTCAGCGCGGCGGTAGCGGCGGCCCGCGGCAGCGCGAACTCCATCTCCAGGAACCGCACCCGCCGTGGACTGGTGAACACCTTGTACGGGATGTCGGTGTACGAGCGGTCGCTCAGCACCCGGCCGGAGAGCCGCGCGACGGTCGGCACCACCGACGGCAGTGCCCGGCCCAGCGAGCAGGCCGCCTGGAAGACGCCGTTCGCCACCAGCTCGTCGTCCACCCAGCCCCGCACGGGCGGCAGCGGGCGGGCCGGGCCCGCGGACCGGTTGTTGCGCTTGGTGTGGCAGGTGTCGGTGTGCGGGAACCAGTAGAACTCGAAGTGCTCGTTCTCCGCGGTGAACTCCTCGAAGCGGGAGACGACCTCGGCGAACCGCATCGGCTCCTCCCGGGCGTGCAGCCAGAACATCGGCTCGACCGCGAACGTCAGCTCGGTGATCACCCCCAGGGCGCCGAGCCCGACGCGGGCGCCCGCGAGCACGTCCGCGTTCTCCTCGGGGGAGCAGCGCAGCACAGACCCGTCGGCGCACACCAGCTCCAGGCCGACGATCTGCGCGGCCAGCGAGGCCGACTCCCGTCCGGTGCCGTGCGTGCCGGTGCTGGTCGCACCGGAGACGGTCTGTTCCATGATGTCGCCCATGTTGGTGAGGGAGAGGCCCTCACCGGCGAGCACCTGGTTCAGCTGCTTGAGCGGGGTGCCGGCGGCCACCGTCACCGTGCCCGCGGCCCGGTCGATGGCGCGGACCCCGCTCAGCCGCTCCGGACGGATCAGCACACCCCCGGTCGTGGCCACCGAGGTGAACGAGTGCCCGGTGCCGACGGCCTTGACCGGCAGGCCGTCCTCGGCGGCTCGGCGCACCACCTCCGCCAGTGCCTCGGTGGACGAGGGCGCCACCGTGCGCAGCGGTCGGGCACCGGTGTTGCCGGCCCAGTTACGCCAGGTGTTGCTCCTGCGGTCGCTGCGACTGCTCAAGCCGACCATTCGCTGTCCCCTCCTGCCGCCCCGCCGCCGGTTGAGGCTTCAGCCGGCGGTGGCCGAGGACCGCAGCCCCGACCGCCAGTGCCCCGGCGGCCGCGGGCACCCCGTAGGCCGCCGCGGCTCCCGTCAGGTCCACCACCCGGCCCGTGACCGAGGCGCCGAGCGCCACTCCGACCGCGACGCCGGTGCTCGCCCAGGTCATGCCCTCGGTGAGCTTGGTCCGCGGGACCAACTCGCCGACCAGGGCCACCGTGGTGACCATCGTCGGGGCGATCGTCATGCCCGCGAGGAAGAGCGCGACGGCCAGGAACGGCAGGTTCCCGACCAGTTGGAGGGGGATCATACTCAGGCCCACCGCGCACACGCCGACGAGCCAGCGGCGGGTGGCCGGCCCGCGCGGACGGAACAGGCCGAAAGCGGCGCCGGCCAGACACGAGCCCAGCGCGTAGACGGCCAGCAGCGCGCTGGCGGCGGCCTTGCGCTGCTGCTCCTCGGCGAACGCCACCGTGGCCACGTCCACCGCCCCGAAGATCGCGCCGACCGCCACCAGCGTCAGCACCAGGATCCACAGCCCGGGCGTGCGCAGCGCGGAACCGGGTGAGCCGCTGTCCCGGGGATGCGGCGCGGGCTCGGTCGCCCGCTGGGACGTCAGCCAGTACACGCCGACGGCCAGGAAGACGGCCGCGGCGAGCGGCCCGGCCTGCGGGAACCACGCGGTGGACAGGCCGATGGCCAGCACCGGCCCGAAGACGAAGCACAGTTCGTCGACGATCGACTCCCAGGAGAACGCCGCGTGCAGCCGGTCCGGGTGGTCCCGGTGCACGGTGATCCACCGCGCCCGGATCATCGAGCCGAGGCTGGGCACGCAGCCGGCGAACGCGGCGAAGGCGAACAGCGTCCACCGCGGCCACGCCAGCTGGGTACTGAGCACCAGCGCGGTGACGGCCGTGATGGCGACCAGCGCCGCAGGACGCAGTACCCGCCGCTGCCCGTACCGGTCGACCAGCCGGGACACCTGCGGGCCGAGCGCGGCCGTGGACAGCGCCACCGTGGCGGCGAGCGCACCCGCGAGCGCGTAGGCCCCGGTCAGCTCGGACACCATGGTGACGACACCCAGGCCGAGCATGGCGATCGGCATGCGTCCGATCAGTCCGGCCGCGGTGAAGGAGCGGGTACCGGGAGCGGCGAAGAGCCCGCGATAGGCACTGGGCACGGAGAACTCACTCGACTCAAGCAGTAAGGGACATGTGGCCCGGCACAGCTTACGGGGCGGGGCGTCTCCGCCGCCGACAATTTCGAATGGCAGGATCAAGGACATGTCCGACGCACACCCGCACCCCTATGACTCGCTGCTGCTGCTCTCCTTCGGCGGCCCCGAGGGGCCCGACGACGTGGTGCCCTTCCTGGAGAACGTCACCCGCGGACGCGGCATCCCCAGGGAGCGGCTGGAGGAAGTCGGGCAGCACTACTTCCTGTTCGGCGGCGTCTCCCCGATCAACGACCAGAACCGCGCGCTGCTCGACGCGCTGCGCCGGGACTTCGCCGCGAACGGTCTGGAGCTCCCCCTCTACTGGGGCAACCGCAACTGGGGCCCGTACCTGACGGACACCCTGCGCGAGATGATCCGCGACGGCCGCCGCCGCATCCTCGTCCTGGCGACCAGCGCGTACGCCTCGTACTCGGGGTGCCGCCAGTACCGCGAGAACCTCGCCGAGTCGCTGGCCGTCCTGGAGGAGGAGCTGCCGGCCGGGCACCAGCTGCCGCGCGTCGACAAGCTGCGCCACTACTTCAACCACCCCGGCTTCCTGGACCCGGTGACGGACGGTGTGCTGCGCTCCCTCGACGAGCTGCCCGCCGAGGTGCGCGACCGGGCCCGGCTGGTGTTCACCACGCACTCCATCCCCACCGCGTCGGCCGACACCTCCGGTCCCGTCGAGGGGCACGGTGACGGCGGCGCCTACGTCGCCCAGCACCTCGACGCCGCCCGCCAGGTGGCCGCCGCGGTGCGCGAGCGGACCGGCGTCGACCACGCCTGGGACCTCGTCTACCAGTCGCGAAGCGGCGCCCCGCACATCCCGTGGCTGGAACCGGACATCTGCGACCACCTGGAGACGCTGCACGGTGACGGAACGGCCGCCGCCGTGATGGTGCCCATCGGCTTCGTCTCGGACCACATGGAGGTCCTCTACGACCTCGACACCGAGGCGAAGGCCAAGGCCGCCGAACTGGGCCTGCCCGTCGCGCGGTCCGCGACCGTCGGCGCCGACCCGCGGTTCGCGGCGGCCGTGCGCGAACTCGTCCTGGAACGTGCCGCGACCGAACGCGGCGAGGCG
>NZ_BAAHCA010000476.1:0-3780 GCF_054776295.1 Streptomyces sparsus | reverse complement strand
CGTGCGCGGATTCTGTCCGCCGGGGACGCCGCAGCGGCGGCCGGGCGGATGACGTGATCCGGCCCATCGCGGGAACCTCGCCCGCATCGTGCCGCCCCGCGGGGCAAGCGCCCTCCCAGGGGTCCGCAGGCGTCCCAGCCGCCCCTCGCGCCCCCGTTGCTGCCCTGCAGCGGGCGGCGGATTTCTCGCGCGGTTGCCGCTCATGGGGTTTATTCGCCGGTCAGCGGATCGGTGGGGACGTCGGGAGATCATTCGGCGAGATCGTTTTCCGCGTCCCGGCCCGCGGGTTCTATTCCGCCAAGTGGGGGAATTAGGCGACGCGCCATTTTTGATCTTCGCTGGTGCAGGCGAATTCCCGTCACCGCACCCTGTTTTGTTGTGGATCAGCTCCCTACAATCCGTCCACGTCTTTGCTGCAGGACGCCTGAGCGTGTGCTTGCGCGCGCCCATGTGCCAAACGTCAAGGAGGACGAATGGCGGGGCAACTTCTCCCCCCTCTTGAGAACCATCACCTACTCGAGAACCACCACCTGCTCGCGGACGCCGTGCTCACCTCGGGCAACCGGGTCTGGGTGCTGGTGATCGCCGCGGTCGCGGTGGCAGCGCTTGCCGTGGCCGTGGTGCTGGCGCGCCAGGTGCTCGCGGCAGGCGAGGGCACCGACCGCATGAAGGAGATCGCCTCGGCGGTCCAGGAAGGCGCCAACGCCTATCTGGCCCGGCAGATGCGCACGCTCGGCGTTTTCGCCGTCGTGGTCTTCTTCCTGCTCATGCTGCTCCCTGCCGACGACACGAACCAGCGCATCGGCCGTTCGCTGTTCTTCCTGGTCGGCGCGGTGTTCTCGGCCGCCACCGGCTATATCGGTATGTGGCTCGCGGTCCGCAGTAACGTGCGGGTCGCCGCGGCGGCTCGTGAGGCGAGTTCTGCGGACGGTGAGCCGGCAAAGGACCTCACCACGGTGTCGCACCGCGCCATGAAGATCGCTTTCCGCACCGGCGGAGTGGTCGGAATGTGCACGGTGGGCCTCGGTCTGCTCGGTGCGGCCTGTGTGGTCCTGGTTTATGCGGCGGACGCACCGAAGGTGCTGGAGGGCTTCGGCCTGGGTGCCGCACTGATCGCCATGTTCATGCGAGTCGGCGGCGGAATCTTCACCAAGGCCGCCGACGTGGGCGCCGACCTGGTCGGCAAGGTCGAGCAGGGCATTCCCGAGGACGATCCGCGCAACGCGGCGACGATCGCCGACAACGTGGGGGACAACGTCGGTGACTGCGCCGGTATGGCCGCGGACCTCTTCGAGTCCTACGCCGTCGTCCTGGTCGCCAGCCTGATCCTGGGCACCGTGGCGTTCGGTGACGCCGGGTTGGCGTTCCCGCTGCTGGTTCCGGCCATCGGGGTGGTCACCGCGATGGTCGGCGTGTTCGTGGTGGCACCGCGGCGCAAGGACCGCAGCGGCATGTCCGCCATCAACCGCGGGTTCTTCATCTCCGCGGTGATCTCGCTCGTGCTGGTCGCGCTGGCCTCCTACACCTACCTGCCGGCGACGTTCGCCGAGCTGGACAACGTGGGCGACGAGGCCATCGCCGCTCACGACGGGGACCCGCGGCTGATCGCGCTGCTCGCCGTGGCGATCGGCATCGTGCTGGCCGCGGTGATCCAGCAGCTCACCGGTTACTTCACGGAGACGACGCGCAAACCGGTGCGGGACGTCGGCAAGACCTCGCTGACCGGTCCTGCGACGGTCATCCTCTCCGGTGTCTCCCTGGGCCTGGAGTCCGCCGTCTACACCGCGCTGCTCATCGGGCTCAGTGTCTACGGCGCCTTCCTGCTCGGCGGCACCTCGGTCATGCTCGCCCTGTTCGCCGTCGCGCTGGCCGGCACCGGTCTGCTGACCACGGTCGGGGTGATCGTCGCGATGGACACCTTCGGTCCTGTGTCGGACAACGCGCAGGGCATCGCGGAGATGTCCGGTGACGTGCAGGGTGAGGGCGCCCAGGTGCTCACCGACCTCGACGCGGTCGGCAACACCACCAAGGCCATCACCAAGGGGATCGCCATCGCCACCGCCGTGCTGGCGGCCGCTGCCCTCTTCGGGTCCTATCGGGACGCCATCGCCACGGCGGTGGCGGAGGTCAACGCCGGTGCGGGCGAGCTGGGACTGAACCTGGACATCTCCCAGCCGAACAACCTGGTGGGCCTGATCCTGGGCGCGGCGGTGGTGTTCCTCTTCTCCGGGCTCGCGATCAACGCGGTGTCCCGCTCGGCCGGCTCGGTGGTCTACGAGGTGCGGCGGCAGTTCCGCGAGCACCCCGGGATCATGGACTACACCGAGAAGCCCGAGTACGGGCGCGTCGTCGACATCTGCACCAAGGACGCGCTGCGTGAGCTGTCCACGCCGGGGCTGCTGGCGGTGATGGCGCCGATCTTCGTCGGTTTCACGCTCGGAGTCGGGGCGCTCGCGTCCTTCCTGGCGGGCGCGATCGGTACCGGGCTGCTGATGGCGGTGTTCCTCGCCAACTCCGGCGGCGCCTGGGACAACGCCAAGAAACTCGTCGAGGACGGTCACCACGGCGGCAAGGGCAGTGAGGCGCATGCCGCCACCGTCATCGGTGACACGGTCGGGGACCCGTTCAAGGACACGGCGGGCCCCGCGATCAACCCGCTGCTGAAGGTCATGAACCTGGTGGCGCTGCTCATCGCGCCCGCGGTGGTGACCCTGTCGTACGGCGACGACGCCCATGCCGGTCTGCGGGCCACCGTCGCCGTGGTCTCCGCCATGGTGATCGCTGCCGCGGTGCTGGCGTCGAAGCGGCGCGGCATCACCACCGACGACGATGACGAGGGCAGTACCGATCGTCGGTCGGGTTCACCCGACCCGGTGGCCGCCCCCTAGCGACCGGAAACGGGCGGACGGAAGCCGGTGCACGACATGGACGGGTGGCACCCGGTGGGTGCCACCCGTCCATGCGGTTCCGGGCGGGGCGGGGATGTGAAACGGGCCCCGTTTTGCTTGCTACATATGGATGATTTCATACCAAAAGGGACTGGGTGGCTCGCCCGACTCGTCGTTGATGCACCGATGACGTGTATCTTCCGGGCCGGGTAGCCACGAAGGGACAATTCCGGTGAACAAGAAGCTTGCCTCGACGCTGTGCGGCGGCGCGGTGGTCGCTCTGGCGCTGACCGGGTGCAGCAGCGACGACGGTGACGAGAAGACCCATGCCTGGGCCAAGAAGGTCTGCGACCAGGTGCAGCCGCAGGTCAAGAAGATCCAGAACGCCAACACCTCGATCTCCGAGGCGGGCGACAAGGACAGCTCCTCCGCGGAGGTGAAGAAGGCCGACTCGGCCGCCTTCCAGCAGATCTCCGAGGCTTACGGGTCGCTGGCCACCGCGGTCAAGAACGCGGGTGAGCCGCCGGTCGAGGACGGCAAGGCGCTGCAGCGGGACGCCGTGAAGGAGCTCAAGGGCATCTCCACGTCGTATGTCGGGCTCAAGGAGAAGATCGACGGTCTCGACACCAAGGACCAGGCGGAGTTCGCCGACGGCCTGAAGGAGATCGCCGACGACCTGGACAAGCTCGGCAAGAGCGGTGACCAGGCGCTCAACAAGCTCCAGTCCGGCGAGCTGGGCAAGGCCATGTCCGAGCAGGAGGGCTGCAAGAAGCCCGACACCGGCGAGGCGACGCCCTCCGCGGCCTGACCCCCGCGTGACCCTTCGCGCCTGACCCCGCGCGCCCGGCACGCCGACCCGTCGCGCCCCGGCTCGCCCGGCCGACGTGCCGGG
>NZ_BAAHCA010000475.1:0-3790 GCF_054776295.1 Streptomyces sparsus | reverse complement strand
CGGCGGTTTCGCCACGTGCACGACGCCTCAGGCACCTCCCGATGACTGCGGCCCCTCCGGTCCGGACTCCCGTTCGGGTATCCGCACTCGGGCGCGGGAAACAACGTTCGCCCCATCGGGCGAACGGCGCCCCGGTGCCACAGCGGGCCGCCCGGTTCCACGGGCGGCCCGTGCGGCGCCGGGCACGGTGGTGCGGCCGGGTCAGGGACGGCGGTCGGCCTTCGGCTTGCCGCGCTGGTGCGGCGATCCGTGCGGCGGGGCGTGGACGGGCTCCGGGGTGTTCTCCCCGTCCACCGGCGAACCGGCTCGGGTGGCGTCGGCACGTCCCGGACGCGGGGAGCCGCCCGGAGTGGGCTCGGCCCCCGCCTCGAGCTGTTCGAGGCGGGCCGTCAGCAGGGAGCGCACCGGGGTCCGGTCGGCGTGTGCGCGCTCGTGGTCGAGCAGCCGCTCCACGTCGGCGGCGGACAGGGAGCGAACGCGGTGCTCCAGCTCGCCCACCGTGAGACCGTCGTAGTCGGGCAGAGGCAGTGAGTCGTTGTCCGAAGTGTTCATCCGGGGCGGGTAACCACCTCCGGACAGCGGAAACACCGCTGCTCGAGCGCAGGATTCCGCCACCGCGAAACGGGCATAGACCTCAACAGTAGGACAGGATCGGGAGGTTGGGTCTCCGTTTACTTACTCCCGCGCACATGTGGTCAGTAGCCTCATCCCTCGAACGTCAATGCGCAGACGATCGTGATGAGGAGATCTTGATGGAACGTCCCTCCTGGGCACCGCAGGGCATCGACCTGTCCCAGCCGAGCGTGTCGCGGATATACGACTACTACCTGGGCGGATCACACAATTTCGAGGTGGACCGGGAAGCGGCCAGACGGGCGATCGAGGCCTTTCCGGGCCTTCCCAAGATCATGCAGGCGAACCGGGCGTTCATGCGCCGGGCGGTGCGCTACGCCGTGGGTGAGGGCGTGACGCAGTTCCTCGACATCGGGTCCGGCATCCCGACGTTCGGCAACGTGCACGAGGTGGCCCTCGCGGCGAGCGCGGAGGCCCGCATCGCCTACGTGGACAACGACCCGGTCGCCGTGGCGCACAGCAGGGCGGTGCTGGAGGGCACACGGGAGGCGGACGTCACCGCTGCCGACTTCCGCACGCCGCAGGACATCCTCAACGCGCCGGAGGTCCGCCGGCTGATCGACTTCGACCGGCCGGTCGCACTGCTGCTGGTGGCGCTGCTGCACTTCGTCACGGACGAGGAGGACCCGTGGAAGGTGATCGCGCAGCTGCGCGACTCCCTCGCCCCGGGAAGCCTGCTGGTCCTCACCCACGCGTCGACCGAGGGGGGCCCGCGCACCATCGAGGAGGGCGAGGAGATCTCCGATGTCTACCGCAACGCCGGATCACGGCTCATGATGCGCTCGAAGCAGGACGTCGTCAGGTTCTTCGACGGTTTCCAGATGGTCGAACCCGGCCTCGTCCCGATGCCGCGCTGGCGTCCCGACGGCCCCATCGGACAGGAGGACCCCGTGGTCTTCACCGGCTTCGCAGGGGTGGGACGCAAGGCGTGAACGCTCCCGCCGAAGGATCCGCCGAACCGGACGACCCCGGTCCGCCCGATCCTCGCCGACAGTCCGACGGGTTGCGGCGCTTCGCGACGATCTGGAGCCGTGCGGTGTATCCGACCACGGCGACCTGCCTGACCCGCGCCGAGTTCGAGCAGCACCTGCTGCCGCTCGCGGAACAGCTCAGCGACGCCCTGCACGCGCATCCGTTCAACCCGGGCCCGGCCCGCGAGGTCGGCTCGGCGCTGGTGGCGGCGCACTGCACCTCGCCGGAGGCGCTGCCGCAGATCCTGGGCGTACTGGACGCCTACCTGCTGCTGTACTGCGCCGACCGGGACGCCCTGCCGCCCGAGGAGGGCCGGGCCCGCTGTGCCCGGTTGCAGCACGCCCTGGCAGCCGGATTCGCCCGGGCCCTCCAGGAGCGGACCCGCAGCGAGCAGGAGGCGCTCTCCCGGGCGACGCTCACCGCCCAGGCGGAGATCGAGAAGGCGCTCTACGAGAGCGAGACCCGGTTCCGTGCCGTCTTCGAGGGCGCCACCATGGGCATCGGCATCGCCACCCTCGACGGCACGGTGATCAACGTCAACTCCTCGCTGACCCGCATGTTCGGCGGTTCCGAGCAGCTGGTCCGCAACCGCAAGGTGACGTCCTGGGTGCACCCGGACGACGGCCCGTCGGTGTGGCGGCTCTACCGCGAACTGGTCAGCGGTGAGCGGGAGCACTTCCAGACCGAGAAGCCCTACCAGCGGCCGGACGGCACGGTGCTGTGGACGAACCTGACCGTCTCGCTGCTGCGCGACTCCGAGGGCGAGCCCCGCTACATGCTGGCCATGATGGAGGACGTCACCGAGCGGCGGCTGCTCAACCTGCGGCTGCGGTACGAGGCCACCCACGACGCGCTCACCGAACTGCCCAACCGGACGCTGTTCTTCGAACGGCTGGAGCAGACCCTCGCGCAGTCCGGGAAGGACAGCCGGTTCGGGTTGTGCTACCTGGACCTGGACGGGTTCAAGACCGTCAACGACAGCCTCGGCCACGCGGTCGGCGATCAGCTGCTGCTGGCCGTGGCCGAGCGGCTGCAGAGCTGCGTGAACTCGCCGGGTGAGCTGGTCGCGCGGATCGGCGGTGACGAGTTCGTGGCGCTGGTCAGCGGCACGGCCTCCCGCGCGGAGGTCACCGGCATGGCGGACCGCGCGCTGGAGGCACTGTCCACACCGGTGGTCGTGGACGGCCGGGAGCTGACGGTCCGGGCCAGCATCGGCATCGTGGAGGGCCCCACCGCGGAGCGGACCCCGGCGGAGGTGCTGCGCAGCGCCGATATCACCATGTACCGCGCCAAGGCGCGGGGCGGCAACCGCTACGAGGTGGCCGACCCGGACTCCGACGCGCTGGCCATCAGCCGGCACAGCCTCACCAACCGGCTGCCGACCGCCCTGGAGGGCGGGGAGTTCTTCATCGAGTACCAGCCGCTGGTGCGCATGGAGGACGGCAGCGTCGAGGGTGCCGAAGCGCTGGTGCGCTGGGACCATCCGCGGCACGGGGTGCTCGGCCCCGACCGGTTCATCCCGCTGGCCGAGCACACCGGGCTCATCGTGCCGCTCGGCCGCTGGGTGCTCCAGGAGGCGGTGCGGCAGGCCTGCGAGTGGCAGGTGCGGGGCATCGGCGGCACCAGGCCGCTGCGGGTGAACGTCAACCTCTCACCCCGGCAGCTCCACCACCCGGAGCTGGTGGCCGACACGGTGGCCGTGCTGCGGGACGCCGGGCTGCCGCCGGAGTCGCTGTGCCTGGAGGTGACCGAGACGGCGCTGATACGCGCCGACGAGGACGAGCTGAAGCCGCTTCGCCAGTTGGCGGACCTCGGGGTGGGTATCGCGCTGGACGACTTCGGCACGGGCTACTCGAACCTGGCCAGTCTGCGGCGGTTGCCGGCGAGCACGCTGAAGCTCGACCGGTCCTTCACGCAGGGACTCCAGCACCTGCCCGCCGATCCGGTGGATCTGAAGGTGGTGGAGGGCATCGTCTCGCTCGCCCACGTGCTGGACCTGTCCGTCACCGTGGAGGGTGTTGAGACGGCGGCGCAGGCGGAGCACCTGCGGGAGCTGGGGTGTGACTCCGCGCAGGGCTGGTTCTACGCCCGTCCCGGCCCGCCCGAGCAGTTCTCCACCGGTCTGCTGCCGCTGGCGGCCGGGCAGTAGGCACGGCGGGTGCGCCGTCCCGCACCGCCGTGCCCA
>NZ_BAAHCA010000474.1:0-3793 GCF_054776295.1 Streptomyces sparsus | reverse complement strand
GGCCCGGGGCGGGGGCGTCAGCCCTGGCCGGAGGCGAGAGCGCGGCTGCGGTCGCGCGCGGCCTCCCGGGCGGCGATCAGCGCGGCCCGCACGCCGTGGTTCTCCAGTTCGCGGATCGCGTTGATGGTGGTGCCGGCCGGTGAGGTGACGTTCTCCCGGAGCTTCACCGGGTGCTCGCCGCTGTCCCGGAGCATCACCGCGGCGCCGTAGGCGGCCTGCACGATGAGGTCGTGGGCCTTGTCCCGGGGCAGGCCGAGCAGGATGCCGGCGTCGGTCATGGCCTCGACGAGGAAGTAGAAGTAGGCCGGGCCCGAACCGGAGAGCGCGGTGGCCGCGTCCTGCTGGGACTCCGGGACCAGCAGCGTCTTGCCGACCCCGCTGAAGATCTCCACGGCGTGCGCGAGGTCGGCCTCACCCGCGTGGGTGCCGGCGGAGATCACCGACATGGCCTCGTCCACCAGGGCGGGGGTGTTGGTCATGACCCGGACGACGGGGGTGCCCGGGGCGAGGCGTTCCTCGAAGAACGTGGTCGGTACGCCCGCGGCACCGCTGATGACCAGCCGGTCCGCGGGGGTGTGCGGGGCGAGCTCGTCGAGCAGGGCGCCCATGTCCTGGGGCTTCACGGTGAGGATGAGGGTGTCGGCGGACTCGGCCGCCTCCGCGTTGCCGACCGCCCGCACACCGTGCCGGACGCGCAGTTCCTCGGCGCGTTCCGGCCGGCGGGCGGTGACCAGCAGGTCCTCCCGGGACCAGCCGCCGCGGATCATCCCGCTGAGCAGCGCCTCGCCGATCTTTCCGGTGCCGAGCACGGCGACTTTCTGCGTCATGTGCCCAGTCTGGCAGGGCCGGGGAGGGCGGCGGGCGGGTGTCCGCGTCCTGGTACGCGGCCTCCGCACACCGCCGACGCGGGCGGGGGTCAGCCGCGGCGCTTGGACTTGCGGCGGGCGGCCGGGTTGCCGGTACGGGTCGAGCGGCGGCGCTCGTGCCGCTGCACGGCCTGCTCGTACTCGGTGCGGTGCAGTCTCTCGCCGGGGGCCTCGATCAGGCTGCGGATGCCGTAGGCGAGCAGCACACCGATGAAGCCGATGAGCCGGATGCTGTGCTGGGACTTGTCGTCGGTGTCCCGCGGCACGTCCGGACGCCGGACGAAGCCCGTCCAGGTACGGGTGAAGGCGATGGAGTTGCACACCGCGAAGGCCACCACCACGGCCACGTCGACCAGCCGGCCGACGTCGGCGATGGCCAGCCCCTGGTACGACAGGCGCAGCAGCAGCGCGCCGGCCGCCGCCGCCGCGAAGGCGGCCGTGGTCAGACCGATGCGACGCAGCACGTATCCGCGCGTCCGGTCCACCCAGCTGGTGCCGTAGAACCGGATCGGTTCCGGCTCGGGTGCGCGCTTCGGCGGTGCGGTGACGTCGTCCATGGCGTCGATTATCGCGCGCCCGCCGGCAGCACCGGCGAGGGGCTCCGGTGGGAGCGCCGCGGTGACGGCTGACACCTTCGCGCCCCGGCGGGCCCCGCCGGGCGATACGCTGCCTCACGTCCCGCGGGGGAAGTCCGGTGAAAGTCCGGCGCTGACCCGCAACGGTAGGCAGGGCCCAGGCCCTGCGAGCCCGATCGCCCGCGGCGGCACAGCTCCTGACAACTCGCCGTGGACTGCGAGGGGACGCGGCACGGCACACGTGCGCGGTGGCAGCACCGCGGGACGGCCGGGCGGCTCCTGCCCGTGCACGGCCCGAGGCGAAGGCGAACCGCCCGTGGCCACACCGGTCAAGCACGTCACCGACTCCCGGCCCACCGGTCGGCAGCCGCAGCGCGCCCCCGCCCGCCGACTGCCGCTCGTCCCGCTCGTCGCGGTGCTCACCGTCGTGCTGCTGGCCTCGCTGCCCGCCGCGGTCACCCTGGGCGCCTCCGGCCTGGGCTGGGGCGACGCCCTGACGTATCTGCGCGCCGGCCTGACCGGCGGCACCATCACGCCCGAGCAGGTGGCGGCCTACACCATCGTGTGGGAGATCCGCTTCCCCCGGGCGCTGCTGGCCGCCGTCGTCGGTGCCGGACTGTCGATCGTGGGGGTGGCCGTGCAGGCCATGGTCCGCAACGCGCTGGCCGACCCGTTCGTGCTCGGCATCTCCTCCGGTGCGGCGGTGGGTGCCAACGCCGTCCTGATCTTCGGCGCGCTCGGCTCCCTCGGCGTGTGGGCCGTCTCCGGTGCCGCGTTCGGCTCCGCCCTGGTCGCCATGACGCTGGTGTACGCGGTCGCCAACACCGCGCACGGGCTCACCCCGCTGCGGCTGGTCCTGACCGGTACCGCGATGTACTACGGGTTCTCCGCGGTGACCACGTTGATGGTGTTCATGGCCGAACGCGGCGAGGCGGCCAGGTCGGCGATGATGTGGCTGCTCGGCAGCCTCAGCGGCGCGACGTGGGCCTCGGTGCCCATCGCCGCCGTCGCGGTGCTCGGCGGAACGGCCCATCTGCTGCTGTCCGCCCGCCGGTTGAACGCGCTCGCCATGGGTGACGAGACGGCGGCGGCCCTGGGCATCGACGCCGGGCGCTTCCGCCGGGAGCTGTTCGTGCTCGCCGCGGCCGTCACCGGGACCGTCGTCGCCGTCAGCGGCGCGATCGGCTTCGTCGGCCTGATGGTCCCGCACGCGGTGCGCATGGTCGTGGGAGCCGACCACCGCCGGGTCCTGGTCGTGGCGCCGCTGGCCGGCGCGGTGCTGCTGGTGTGGGTGGACGTGCTCTCCCGGACCGTCATGCCGCCGGTGGAACTGCCGGTCGGCGTGCTGACCGCGATCATCGGCGTGCCCTGCTTCCTGCTGCTGATGCGGCGCCGCGGCTACGCCTTCGGAGGTGCCTGATGCAGGTGGACGTGGACGCGCTGACCGTGGAGATCGCCGGGGCCCGGCTGGTGCGGGAGGTGACGTTGCGGGCCGGGTCCGGCCGGATCGTCGGACTCGTCGGCCCGAACGGCAGCGGCAAGTCCAGCCTCCTGCGCTGCGTCTACCGGGCCGGCCGGCCCACCGCGGGCACCGTCCGCCTCGACGGTGCCGACGTGCGCGGCATGACGCCGCGGGAGAGCGCCCGCCGGCTGGCCGCGCTGCCCCAGGAGTCGGCCACCGACTTCGACTTCCTGGTCGAGGAGGTCGTCGCGATGGGGCGCGTCCCGCACCAGCGGGCGTCGGCCCGGACCACGGACGCCGACCGGGCGCACTGCGCGGACGCGCTGCGCAGGGTCGGCGCCGACCATCTGGCCGGCCGCGGCTTCACCAGCCTGTCCGGCGGCGAGAAGCAGCGGGTGCTGATCGCCCGCGCGCTCGCCCAGCAGGCCGCGGTGCTGGTGCTGGACGAGCCCACCAACCACCTGGACATCGCCCAGCAGTTGGAGGTGCTGGCGCTGGTCAGGGAGAGCGGGCTCACGGTCCTCACCGCGCTGCACGACCTGAACCTCGCCGCCCTGCACTGCGACGAGCTGTACGTCATCCGCGAGGGCGCCATCGTCGCCTCCGGCTCGCCGCACGACGTGCTGACCACCGAACTGCTCGCCGACGTGTTCGGCGTCCGCGCCCACCGGGTCCGCCACCCGGAGTCCGGTGCCGTGCAACTGCTCTTCGACCGCCTGCCCTGACCGGTGCCGCCGCCCGGAACGCCCCTGACGAGTGCCCGCCCCGACGAGTGAAGGACCGCTGACCACATGCCTCTCCCTCTCCGCACTGCGACGACCCTCCTCCCGCGCCGCCCGGCTGGGCGCGCAGCCACCCGCGCGTCCCACGGGCGCGTGTCCGGCGCGACG
>NZ_BAAHCA010000473.1:0-3795 GCF_054776295.1 Streptomyces sparsus | reverse complement strand
GCGCGGGGGCGGTGCGGGGCGGCCCGGCGGGGACGTCAGCGCCAGGGTTCGGCGACGGTCCGCAGGATGGTCGCGGTGGCGACGGCCGCGGTGACGGCCTCGTGGCCCTTGTCCTCGGTCGAACCCGGCAGTCCGGCACGGTCCAGGGCCTGCTGCTCGGTGTCGCAGGTGAGCACCCCGAAACCGATCGGCACCCCGGTGTCCACCGAGACCTTGGTGAGGCCCTGGGTCACGCCCTGGCACACGTAGTCGAAGTGCGGGGTACCGCCGCGGATGACCACACCGAGTGCCACCACGGCGTCGTAGCCGCGGTCGGCCAGCACCTTGGCGACCACGGGCAGTTCGAAGCTGCCGGGCACGCGCAGCACGGTCGGCTCGTCGATGCCGAGCTCGCCCAGGGCCCGCAGTGCCCCGTTGACCAGGCCGTCCATGACCGTGTCGTGCCACTGCGCGGCGATCACCGCGACCCGCAGGTCCTCGCAGTTCTTGACCGTCAGTTCGGGTGCGCCCTTGCCGCTCAACGTTGCTCCTCGTCAGATGGGGTGGTGCGGTGGGTGGTGCGGTGCCGCGTTCGGCCGGCCTCCGGCGGGGCCGCGCCGGACGGCGCGCCGGGCCGGGTCACTGGCTGCCGCAGGCGGAGGCGTGGGCGTCCTCCAGCCAGGGCAGTTCGTGGCCCATCCGGTCCCGCTTGGTGCGCAGGTAGCGCAGGTTGTGTTCGCCGGCCAGGACCGGCATCGGCTCGCGGCCGGTGACGCGCAGGCCGTGCAGGCGCAGCGCGTCCGTCTTCTCCGGGTTGTTGGTCATCAGGCGCAGCGAGCGCACCCCCAGGTCGGTGAGCATCTGGGCGCCGGCGGCGTAGTCGCGGGCGTCGGCGGGCAGCCCCAGCTCCAGGTTGGCGTCGAGCGTGTCCCGGCCGCGCTCCTGGAGTTCGTAGGCGCGCAGCTTCGACAGCAGTCCGATGCCGCGTCCCTCGTGGCCCCGCAGGTACACGACCACGCCGCGCCCCTCGGCCTGGACGCGGGCCAGCGCGGACTGCAACTGCGGCCCGCAGTCGCAGCGTTGGGAGCCGAAGATGTCGCCGGTGAGGCACTCGGAGTGCACACGCACGAGCACGTCCTCGCCGTCCCCGACGTCGCCGGCGACCAGCGCGACGTGCTCGACGCCGTCGACCTCGGACCGGTAGCCGTACGCCTGGAACTCGCCGTGCGCGGTCGGCAGCCTGGTTTCGGCCTCGCGGTGCACGGTCGGCAGCCGGCGCGCGGGCACCGGCACCACGGTGATCGGCTCAGCACCGACCAGGGCGACGGGCCCACCGGTGGTGGGAACCGCGGCGGCGGCCATCGGAACGCTTGGTTCCGCGCCGACCGGACCAGGTTCGGTGACCACGGCCACCGGGGCGGCCGGTGCGGTCCGCACCGGCCCGTCGGCGACCGGGACGGAAGCCGGACCGGAGGCGGCCGGGTCGGCGGCAGCCGGGTCGGAGGCTGCCGGGGCGGCCTCGGTGTTCCGGCGGTGGGCGATGAGGTCCTCAATGGAGACGATCGCCAGGCCGTGCTTGCGGGCGAACGGCACCAGCTCGGGCAACCGCATCATGGTGCCGTCCTCCGCGGCGATCTCGACGATCGCGGCGGCCGGACGCAGCCCGGTGAGCCGGGCCAGGTCGACGCCGGCCTCCGTGTGGCCGGGGCGGGTCAGCACCCCGCCGGGACGTGCGCGCAGCGGGAAGACGTGTCCGGGACGCACGAAGTCGCCGGCCGTGTAGGCCGGGTCGGCGAGCATGCGGATGGTCGTGGCGCGGTCGGCCGCGGAGATGCCGGTGCTGACGCCGTGCGCCGCGGAGGCGTCGACCGAGACGGTGAACGCGGTGCCCATGGACTCGGTGTTGGTGGCGACCATCTGCGGCAGTTCCAGCCGGTCGAGCTCACCGCCCTCCATGGGCACGCACACCAGGCCGCGGCACTCCGTCATCATGAAGGCGACGATCTCCGGGGTGGCCTTCTCGGCCGCGATCACCAGGTCGCCCTCGTTCTCCCGGTCCTCGTCGTCGACCACCACGACCGGCCGGCCGGCGGCGATCTCGGCCAGCGCCCGTTCGATCGGATCGAGCGTGAGGTCGGTCAGCTCGTGGCGCAAGCCCGGGGACGAGCCGTACCAGCTGCTCAGCGCGGTCATGAGGACGCTCCTTCCATGTGCCGGGGCAGCCCGGGGGGCGGTCCGGCGGTCGCTCGGGACCGGAGCCACCAGGCCCGCATGCCCCAGAGCACCAGCACGAGATAAACGAGGTAGACGAGACCGGAGAAGGCGAGGCCGCTGCTGAAGGCCAGGGGCACGCCGACGAGGTCCACCAGCAGCCAGGCGAACCAGAACTCCACCAGGCCACGGGCCTGCGCGACCATGGCGGCGAGCGTGCCGGTGAAGATGTAGGCGTCCGGCCAGGGGTTCCAGGACAGCTGCGGCACAGCCGTGAACAGCGCGCCCACGGCCGCCGTGCCCAGCGCGGTGCCGGCGATCAGCCACAGGCGTTCCCGCCAGGTGGCGAAGCGCACGGCGATCGAGCCGTCCTGGGCCTGCTGCCGGCCGCTGTGCCACTGCCGCCAGCCCCACAGGGCCACCGTGATGACCAGCAGCTGCTTGCCGACACCGCCGCCGAGCTGCGCGGAGGCGTAGGCGGCGACCAGGATCAGGCCGGAGAGCACCTGGGCCGGCCACGTCCACAGCGAGCGGCGCCAGCCCAGGGCGAGCGCCAGCAGGCCCATCAGGTTGCCGATCATGTCGGACCAGATGACCTGCTGGCCCAGCGCCTCGAAGGCGGTCGCGTTGAGCCATCCGAAGGCGGTCATCGCACGCTCTCCGTGCCGGCCGGGCGGCGGTCGTCACCGAGCAGCCGTTCGACGTACTTGGCCAGTACGTCGACCTCCAGGTTGACCGGGTCGCCGATCTTCTTGGTGCCGAGCGTGGTCAGGTCGAGCGTGGTGGGGATCAGGCTGACGGTGAAGCGGTCGTCGGCCACGTCGACGACGGTGAGGCTGACGCCGTCGACCGTGATGGAGCCCTTCGCCACCAGGTAGCGGGACAGCTCCGGCGGCAGGGACACCTCGACGATCTCCCAGTGCTCGCCGGGGGTGCGGGCGGTGACGGTCCCGGTGCCGTCGACGTGCCCCTGCACGAGGTGGCCGCCGAGTCGGCCGCCGAGCGCCATCGGGCGCTCCAGGTTGACGCGGGAGCCGGCGGTGAGCGCGCCCAGGCTGGAGCGGTGCAGGGTCTCGGCCATCACGTCGGCGGTGAACTCGCCGTCCGCGGTGGTGACCACCGTGAGGCAGACCCCGTTGACCGCGATCGAGTCGCCGTGCCGGGCTCCTTCGGTGACGAGCGGGCCGCGCAGCCGCAGCCGGCTGGCGTCACCGAGGTCCTCGACCGCGGTGACCTCGCCCAGTTCTTCGACGATTCCGGTGAACACTCAGGACTCCTCGGTGCGGAGGGGGACGGCGGTGACGCGCAGGTCGGGGCCCAGCTGCTCGGTGTCGGTGACGGTGAGCCGCATGGCCTGGGTGAGCGTGGTGATGCCGGCGTTGGCGAGGGCCTGCGGGCCTGCGCCCAGCAGGACGGGCGCGAGGTAGGCCGTGACCCGGTCGACGGCGCCTGCCGCGACGAAGGCGCCGGCCAACGTGGCGCCGCCCTCCAGCAGGACCGACCTGATCTCCCGTGCGTGCAGGGCGGCGAGCAGCGCGGGGATGTCGAGTCCGGTGCCGTCGGCGGCCCGCGGCAGGCGCAGCACCTCGGCGGGCCGCACCGGGA
>NZ_BAAHCA010000472.1:0-3796 GCF_054776295.1 Streptomyces sparsus | reverse complement strand
GTGCCGGGCGGCCGGCACACGCCAGTGGCGCCCGCCCGGCACGGGGCCACCTCCACGGGGGCGTGGGTCTCCCCCCGGGGCGGGCTCTGTGGCGGCCCTCAGTCCCTTGCCGCGGAGGCACTCCGGAGCAAGGGCAGGATGGCCCGCAGGTCGTCGCCGTCAACCGTGGCGGTGGCCCGGGGCAGCGCGTCCGGTGGGGCGTTGAAGGCGATACCGCAGCCGACGAGGTCGAGGAGCGGGCCGTCGAAGGCAGAGGCCCCGATCGCCGCGCAGTCCTCGGGTGCGGCGTCGAGTTCCCCGGCGCGCCGGGCGGCGAAGTCCCTCTGCTGCTGGGGGTCCAGGGGGCCGCCGGTCGAGCGGCCGGTGAAGCGCCCGTCGGCCGCTTCCAGCGGCCTCCCGTGGTAGGAGTGGAAACCGAAGCGGTCGGCCAGGTACGCGGCGATGGGTGCCCAGGCCGTTGTGGTCAGGACCGGCACCAGGCCGTTCTCCCAGCACCACTGTGTGGTCGCCTCGACACCGGCGACGAACGGCATGCCGTCCAGTTCGGTGCGGACGGCGGACTCCGACATCCCGGCCCACCGCTCCGCGTCGGGTGTCCGGTCCCCGGCCGGTACCGCGTCGCCGTGCGACGGGGCCAGCCCCAGCCGTTGTTCCACGGCGGACGAGAGCGGTGCCCCCCGGATCAGCACGCCGTCCGCGGAGAAGAAGACGACTCCGACGTGATCAACCATGCACACCATTCAACTATGTCGCCCCGCGCCCCGCCCGGAGAGGATCCGTGTGGTCGCAACTCCTTCACACCCGCACACGCCGGAACTCGGTGCGGCGCGCTCCGGCGACGCCGGCGACGCCGTCCTCTCGGCGGCGTGCCGAAGCGTCTAGGGATCTCCTGGTGCGGCTGACGGGAGCATGCCCCGAGTGGCCGGAAGTGCCCCGGGTGACGGCCACCGGGCCCGACGGGCCCGCCCACGTGCCGGACCCCGCCCACAACCACTGGAGAGCCATGCCCCGTCGCCTGTTCACCTCGGAGTCCGTGACCGAGGGCCACCCCGACAAGATCGCCGACCAGATCAGCGACACCGTTCTCGACGCGCTGCTGCGCGAGGACCCCGCCTCCCGGGTCGCCGTCGAGACGCTGATCACGACGGGTCTGGTGCATGTGGCCGGTGAGGTCACCACGAAGGCCTACGCTGACATCGCGACGCTGGTGCGCGGCAGGATCCTGGAGATCGGCTACGACTCCTCCAGCAAGGGGTTCGACGGGGCGTCGTGCGGGGTGTCGGTGTCGATCGGGGCGCAGTCCCCGGACATCGCACAGGGCGTGGACGCGGCTTTCGAGGCGCGGGTCGAAGGCGACGCGGACGAGCTGGACAAGCAGGGAGCCGGCGACCAGGGGCTGATGTTCGGCTACGCGACCGACGAGACGCCGACGCTGATGCCGCTGCCGGTGTTCCTGGCGCACCGGCTGTCGAAGCGGCTGTCGGACGTGCGCAGGGACGGGACGATCCCCTACCTGCGGCCGGACGGGAAGACGCAGGTCACGATCGAGTACGACGGCGACAAGGCGGTGCGGCTGGACACCGTGGTGGTCTCCTCGCAGCACGCCTCCGACATCGACCTGGACTCGATGCTCGCCCCGGACATCCGCGAGTTCGTGGTCGAGTACGAACTGCGGAGGCTGCAGGAGCAGGGCATCAAGCTCGACACCGGCGACCACCGGCTGCTGGTCAACCCCACCGGCCGGTTCGAGATCGGCGGTCCGATGGGCGACGCGGGCCTGACCGGCCGGAAGATCATCATCGACACCTACGGTGGCATGGCCCGTCACGGCGGGGGAGCGTTCTCCGGCAAGGACCCGTCGAAGGTGGACCGTTCGGCGGCGTACGCGATGCGCTGGGTGGCCAAGAACGTCGTGGCGGCCGGCCTGGCCTCGCGCTGCGAGGTCCAGGTCGCCTACGCCATCGGCAAGGCCGAGCCGGTCGGCCTGTTCGTCGAGACCTTCGGTACCGCGACCGTCGACGCCGAGCGGATCGAGCAGGCGATCGACGAGGTCTTCGACCTGCGTCCGGCCGCGATCATCCGCGACCTCGACCTGCTGCGCCCGATCTACGCCCGGACCGCCGCCTACGGCCACTTCGGCCGTGAGCTGCCGGAGTTCACCTGGGAGCGCACCGACCGTGTCGAGGAGCTGCGCCGGGCAACGGGCCGGTAGCAGCGCGGGCCGTCCGTCCACCCCTTCCGGGACGCCGCCGCGGGTGTCGCGTCGTCCTCGCGGCGGCACGGGTCTTGGTGGATCCCTAGAGTTGCCCGCCGACGCTGGCTTGTGGCCGGTACGCGTGCTGGGCTGGGGGCCCGATCGATCCGCACGGGCGTGGGGATCCGCCTCGACTGCGAGCCGGCCGTCCGGCGCGTAACGGCACACACAGGAGGCCTTCAGCCGATGGGGAACGACAAGTCAGAGATCCTCGACCTGGTCCGCGAGTACCACCGGAACACCGCCGCTTCAGGGTTCCTGCCGGGTTCCACACCGGTCCAGGCCTCCGGAGCCGTGCTTTCCGAGGACGACCGGGTGGCGCTGGTGGAAGCGGCGCTGGACATGCGGATCGCCGCCGGGATCAGCTCCCGGCGCCTGGAACGGGGGCTCGCCAAGTACTTCGGCCTGCGCAAGGCGCACCTGACGAACTCCGGTTCGTCGGCCAACCTGCTGGCGCTCGCCGCACTCACGTCACCGCAGCTGGGCGACGACCGGCTCGTCGCGGGGGACGAGGTGGTGACGGTCGCCGCGGGATTCCCGACGACGGTCAACCCCATCCTGCAGAACGGCCTGGTGCCGGTCTTCACGGACATCGAACTGGGCACGTACAACGCCTCGCTGGAGCGGGTGGAGCAGGCGATCGGCGATCGCACCCGGGCAATCATGATGGCGCACGCCCTGGGCAACCCGTTCCAGGTCGCGGAGATCGCCCAACTGGCCGAGGACCGCGGGTTGTTCCTCATCGAGGACAACTGCGACGCGTTCGGCAGCACCTACCAGGGGAAGCTGACGGGCACGTTCGGCGACCTGGCGACCGAGAGCTTCTACCCGGCCCACCACATCACGATGGGCGAGGGCGGGTGCGTGCTGACGGACAACATGATCCTGGCGAGGATCGTGGAGTCGATGCGGGACTGGGGCAGAGACTGCTGGTGCGAGCCCGGTGAGGACAACCGCTGCTTCAAGCGGTTCGAGCAGCAGATGGGGTCACTTCCCGAAGGCTACGACCACAAGTACATCTTCTCCCACGTCGGCTACAACCTGAAGTCGACCGACATCGCCGCGGCGCTGGGCCTGGAACAGCTCAACCGCATCGACGCGTTCGGCAGCGCCCGCAGGCACAACTGGGCGCGGCTGCGCGAGGGCCTGGACGGACTTCCGCACCTGCTGCTGCCGGAGGCCACGCCGGGCAGCGACCCGAGCTGGTTCGGCTTCGCCATCACGGTACGGCCGGACGCGCCGTTCGAACCGGGGGCGCTCATCGACCACCTGGAGGCCAGCAAGGTCGCCACCCGCCGGTTCTTCGCCGGCAACCTGACCCGCCACCCGGCTTACGAAGGACGCGAGTTCCGGGTGAGCGGACCGTTGACCAACAGCGACATCACCACCGAGCGCACCTTCTGGATCGGTGTCTACCCGGGACTCACCGACGAGATGATCGACCACAGCATCGAGACGCTGGTCGGTTACGTGACCCTGCCGCACTGACGCCCGCCCGCGCGCCGGGCCCCGCGACACGCCGACCGGCGTGCCGCGGGGCCC
>NZ_BAAHCA010000471.1:0-3797 GCF_054776295.1 Streptomyces sparsus | reverse complement strand
GTCGCCGCGACGTCCGTGCCCGCGTCCGCCCCCGTGCCGGGCGCTCCCGCGCCCACGCCGGACAGCGGGGTCGCGGCGGACTCCGCCACGTGGAAGACCTCCTGGTGCACCCGCTCGGGCGGCACGCCGAGACCGGTGAGCGCCTGCTCCGCGGCCTGCACCAGCCCGTAGGGGCCGCACAGGAACCAGCCGTCGATGCCGTCCACCGGCAGCAGCGCCGGGAGCAGCGAGGTGAGCCGCTCGCGGTCCAGACGGCCGGTGGGCAGCCCGGCGTGCTGCTCCTCCCGGGAGAGGGTCTGGACGAGCTGGAACCGGTCCGGGTGGCGGTCCTTCAGGTCGGCCGTCTGCTCCAGGAACATCGCCGAGGCGACCGTGCGGTCACTGCGGAGCAGGCAGAAGCGGGCGGCCGGCTCACGCGCCAGCAGGGTCGCGGCGATGGACAGCACGGGGGTGATGCCGCTGCCGCCGACCACCGCCGCGTAGTGCCCGGGGCGGGGGTCGAGCACGAAGCGGCCGGCGGGCGGCAGCACGTCCACGGTGTCACCCGCCGCCAGTTCCTTCAGCGCGTAGGTGGAGAAGTCCCCGTCCGCGACGTGCCGGATGCCGACGGTCAGCACCGGGTTCTCGGTGGCGGGTGTGCACACCGAGTAGGTGCGGCGGACCTCCGCCACGGACCGGCCGTGCCGCCGCAGCGTGATGTGCTGGCCCGGGACGTGCCGGAACGTCTCGCGCAGTTCCGGCGGCACCTCGAAGGTCACGGCCACCGCGTCGTCGGTCAGCGGCTCGACGGCGGCCACCCGGAGCGGATGGAAGATCACGTGAGCTCCTTGAAGTGGTCGAACGGCTCGCGGCACGTCTCGCAGCGGCGCAGCGCCTTGCAGGCGGTGGAGGAGAAGCGGCTCAGCAGCACGGTGTCGGTGGAGCCGCACTGCGGGCAGCGCACCGCCAGGTCGAGCGGTACCGGGCCGCCCGTGGGCCCGCCGGGCCGCGGTGGTGCGATGCCGTGTTCGGCGAGCTTGCGGCGGCCCTCGGCGGTGATGGCGTCGGTGGTCCACGCCGGTGCCAGCACGGTCCGCACCCGTACGTCGGGCACCCCGCGGGCGTGCAGCGCCTGCCGGATGTCGTGGGCCATCGTCTCGACGGCCGGGCAGCCGGTGTAGGTCGGGGTCAGCTCGACCTCGGCCCGGCCGGGGCCGGTGCGCCGTACCGAGCGCAGCACCCCCAGCTCGGCGAGGGTGATGACGGGCAGCTCCGGATCCGGGACCGCGCCCGCCGCCGCGTGCAGCTCGGCCTCGGACGGCTCGGCTCCGGGCGCCGCGGTTCCGGGCGTCGCGGTGGTCGGCGCGTCGGCTTCGGGACGGCCGGGGTGGTGGGTCGCCGGGGTCACCAGGACGCTCCCGGGTGGCTGCGGTGCAGGTGCTGCATCTCGGCGAGCAGCCGGCCCATCGGCTCGGTGTGCACGCCCTGCCGGCCGCCTCCGGCGGCCCACACGGCCTCCTGCGGGCCTTCCGGCAGCCGCAGGCCGGACCTGCGGAGCACGTCGGTGACGCGGTCCGTCCAGGCGGCCCGCAGCGCGGGCAGGTCGACGTCCACCCCCGCGACGGGCTCGAACAGCTCGCCGGTGTAGCGCCACAGGGTGTCGACGGCGTGCTGGGTGCGGCGGTGGCTCTCCGGGGTGCCGTCGCCGAGGCGCAGCGTCCACTGCTCGGCGTGGTCGAGGTGGTAGGCGGTCTCCATCACGGCCTTGCCGGCCAGCGGGGCGAGCGGCCCGGCCGTGCCGGCGAGCTGCGCGTACAGCGGGTGCTGGTAGGCGGAGAAGAACAGCTGCCGGACGATGGTGGCGGCGAAGTCGCCGTTCGGCTGCTCCACCAACTGGACGTTGCGGAACTCCCGTTCCTCGCGGAGGAAGGCCAGCTGGTCCTCGTCGCGGTCGGGGTCGGCCATGGACAGCAGGACCCGCGCCTGGCCGAGCAGGTCCAAGGCGATGTTGCCGAGCGCGACCTCCTCCTCCAGCACGGGGGCGTCGCCGGCCCACTCGCCGAGCCGCTGGGCGAGGATTAGCGCGTCGTCGCCGAGGGCGAGCGCGGCGGTGTTGACGGCGGGTGCCGTCCCTGGGGTGGCGGTCACAGGTTCCGCACCCCCTCGGGGACCTCGTAGAAGGTGGGGTGCCGGTAGGGCTTGTCCGCGGACGGTTCGAAGAACGGGTCCTTCTCGTCCGGCGAGGAGGCGGTGACGTGGTCCGAGGGCACCACCCAGATCGAGACGCCCTCGCTGCGGCGGGTGTAGAGGTCGCGTGCGTTGCGCAGGGCCATCTGCGCGTCCGGCGCGTGCAGGCTGCCGGCATGGGTGTGGGACAGGCCGCGCCTGCTGCGGACGAAGACCTCCCACAGCGGCCAGGCGCCGCTCGGGCTGCTGGAGCTCATCGGTGTGCGTCCTCACCTGTCGGGGCGGCACCCTGTCCGGTGCCGCCGTTGTGACCCCTGCTGCCTGCGCTGCCTGCCTGGCCCGTGCCTCCCGCGTGCCGGGCGGCGTGGGCGGCGGCTGCCTCGCGCACCCAGGCGCCCTCCTCATGGGCGCGGCGGCGACGGCTGATGCGCTGCTCGTTGCAGGGGCCGTTGCCCTTCAGCACGCGGTGGAACTCGCTCCAGTCGATCGGGCCGAAGTCGTGGTGGCCGCGTTCCTCGTTCCAGACCAGCTGCGGGTCCGGCAGGGTCAGCCCCAGGGACTCGGCCTGCGGCACGCAGATGTCGACGAAGCGCTGCCGCAGCTCGTCGTTGGAGTGGCGCTTGATCTTCCACTCCATGGACTGCGCGGAGTGCGCCGACTCGTCGTCGGGCGGGCCGAACATCATCAGGGACGGCCACCACCAGCGGTCCACGGCGTCCTGGGCCATCGCGTGCTGGGCCTCGGTGCCGTGGCTGAGGGCGTGCAGCAGCTCGTAGCCCTGCCGCTGGTGGAAGGACTCCTCCTTGCAGACGCGGACCATCGCGCGGGCGTACGGCCCGTAGGAGCAGCGGCACAGCGGCACCTGGTTGGTGATCGCCGCGCCGTCCACGAGCCAGCCGATGGCGCCGACGTCGGCCCAGGTCAGCGTGGGGTAGTTGAAGATCGACGAGTACTTCTGGCGGCCGTTGTGCAGCTTGTCGAGCAGCTCGTCGCGGCTGACGCCCAGCGTCTCGGCGGCGCTGTAGAGGTACAGCCCGTGGCCGGCCTCGTCCTGCACCTTGGCCATCAGGATCGCCTTGCGGCGCAGCGAGGGAGCCCGGGTGATCCAGTTGGCCTCGGGCTGCATGCCGATGATCTCGCTGTGCGCGTGCTGGGCGATCTGCCGGACGAGCGTGGCCCGGTAGGCGTCCGGCATCCAGTCGCGCGGCTCGATGCGCTCGTCCGCTGCGACGGCCGCGTCGAACGCCGCCTCCAGCGCCGCGGTGTCGACCTGCTGAGCCGTGCCGGAGCCCTGCTCCGGCAGCACTGTTGTCATCGCTGAACCCCTCTGCCCGGACTGCCTACCGACCGATCGTTCGGTTCAATGGTGGGCGGGAGCCGCACGGGGTGTCAAGACAGTGGCTAATCTCTGGGGAGCGGAACGAGGGGATCGGGGAACCCATGCACCAACACGGACAGCCGCCGGAGGCCGGGACGCGGCTTCCGGGGCCGGCGCCGCAGGCGGACGATCCCGAGCGACCGCAGGACCGCGACACCGACCCTCAGGACCGCGACCCCGGCGAGCAGGTCCGTGACACCGGCGGGCAGGCCCCCGACACCGACGGCCGACCGCAGGCCGGGCCGCCGCAGGC
>NZ_BAAHCA010000470.1:0-3798 GCF_054776295.1 Streptomyces sparsus | reverse complement strand
CGGGACCCCCGCCGTCACCGGCGCGGGGCGCCCGCGTGGGGTCCGGCGCCGGAGCGCGCACCGCACCCGGGCGGACGCTGCTGCCGCACATTGACCGCCGGCACGTCAACCCCTCTATGCAGCGCTGTCGTCGGCCGGCAACTTGCGCTGCCTGCCACCTGCGGAAGGGGCACGACGTCGGGTCGTGGAGGGGGTTCCGTGCGTGATTTCAGCCTGCCGCCGCTGGTCGGACCGCTGCTCTCGGGAGGCCTCGCGGACGCTGTCCACCGCACCGCCGAGCGCGACCCCGGACTGGTGCAGCTGTCCAGACGTGACGGGACGGGTGACGGCACCTGGTACCCGGTCACGGAGCTGGGGCTGCTGTTCTCGGGCGCCGGCATCACCCTGCACGACGGCTACGGCCTGACGGAGACCACCGCCGCGGTGACCGGCCAGCCCGCCGGCCGCCCCCGCTTCGGCACGGTGGGCCGGCCGCTGCCGGGCTGCGCGGTGCACATCGCGCGGGACGGGGAGATCCGGGTGCGGGGTGAGGTGGTCTTCTCCGGCTACCTGGGCGACCCGGCCGCCACCGACGCGGTGCTGCTGGACGGGTGGCTGGCGACCGGCGACCTCGGTCACCTGGACGACGACGGCTACCTCGTCATCACCGGCCGCAAGAAGGACGTGCTCATCACCAGCGGCGGCAAGAGCGTCTCACCGCTGGTGCTGGAGGAACGGCTGCGCGCCCACCCGCTGATCTCGCAGTGCCTGGTGGTCGGGGACAACCGGCCCTACATCGCGGCGCTGATCACCCTGGACCCGGACGCGTTGGAGAGCCGTCGCCCGCGGAGCGCGGAGGCGGTCCGGGCCGCGGAGGAGCTGGGCGCGGCGTCGGGCTGCGAGGGGGTGCGGGCCGAGGTGCGGCGTGCGGTGTCGATGGCGAACAGCGCGGTGTCGCGTGCCGAGTCGATCCGGGAGTTCCGCATCCTGCCGGCCGAGTTCAGCATGGAGGCGGGGCTGATGACACCCTCCATGAAGTTGCGGCGGGGCGCGATCGTGCAGGCCTTCGCCGAGGACATCGAGGCCCTCTACGCCCCCTGAGCCCCGGCACGGCAGGCGGCCCGGCAACGCGGTGGTCCCCCACCGGCCGGGCCGGTGGGGGACCACGTGTCCCGCGGCGGGCGGGTCAGCCGCGCTGGATGCCGGAGGTGTCCTGGAGCACGCCGCGACGGCCGTCCTGGGTCTGCGCGATCAGCGCCTGGCCGCGCTGCTCGACGGCCAGGTACCAGGTGCCGGGGGCCAGTTCGGCGACGGGGCTCTGCGAACCGTCCTCGCCGAACAGCGGGCGGGCCACCGGCACCGCGAACCAGAACGGCTGGAAGTTGGGGTCGGCGACCGGCTGGCCCGCGCCGGCGGACTGGCCCTGCTGCGGGTAGCCCTGCTGCGCCTGGGCGGGCTGGGCCTGCTGCGGCTGACCCTGGTGGGGCTGGCCGCCGTAGGACTGCTGCGGGTGGCCGCCGGGCTGCGGACCGCCCGGGTAGCCGTAACCCGCCGGCTGCTGGCCGGGCTGCTGCTGGCCGGGGTAGCCGTAGGCGGGCGGCTGGCCGCCGCCGTAGGGCTGCTGCTGCCCGGGACGGGAGCCGCCGGCCGGCAGCAGCGGTGCCCGCAGCGCGGGGACCAGCAGCGTCGCGATGGCGCCGCCCGCCAGGAGGAGCACGGCGATGAAGGCGAGGATCTGACCGACGCCGACCTCGAGGCCCGACTTGGCGTCACCGGAGCTGCTGAGCAGCGTCCAGAACGCGGTCCACAGGGCGAACACGCTGAGCGTCAGGCCCCACTGATCCAGCTTCAGGCCCAGGAACGTGCGCTCCTGGGGGAGGAAGCGGGCAGCCACGATCAGACCGGCGGCGAAGAAGCCCGCCAGGAAGACCGAGGGCATCACCGGCCACCAGAAGTTGGACCAGCCGTTGCGGCCCTCGGAGATGCCGAACCCGGAGCTGGCCTTGTAGAAGTCGAGGAATGAGGCGATGAACAGCAGGACCGCTGCTCCGATCACCACTGCGTCGCCTCGAGTGAGCGAGCGGTTGTTCACATCAGATCCTTCGTCGATCTTGTCGTCATGGTCCGGTCATCACGGGGGCGCGCCCCATCGTACGGACAGCACGGACCGGTGGGGTACGACCCCTGGGGATCCCGGCGGGCCGTCGAACACGGCTGCGACTACTGGTTCCCCGTCAGGTAGTCGGCGACGCCCGCCGCGACCCCCCGCGCGGCCTGCTGCCGCCATCCGGGGTCGGTGAGCAGCGCGGCGTCCCGCGGGTCGCGCATGTTGCCGCACTCCAGGAACACCTTGGGCACCCGGGAGAGGTTGAGTCCGCCCAGGTCGTCGCGGACGACCAGTCCGGAGGCGGCGGTGTCCGGGCCCAGGTAGTCAGCGGGCCGGGTGCCGGTGGCGTCGGCGAACCGGTCCGCCAGCCGCTCCCCGAGCAGCCGGGAGTCGGCGGTGATGCCGGCGGTGTCGGCGGTGCCCTCCCCCACCTTCGCGGGCAGGATCACGTGGAAGCCCCGGTTGCCCTTGGCGGAGCCGTCGGCGTGCAGTGAGACCACCGCGTCCGCACCGGCCCGGTTGCCGATGTCGGCGCGTTCGTCGATGCACGGCCCGAACGGCGGGTCACCGTTGTGGGTGAGGGTGACCTCGGCGCCCCGCTCCTCCAGGGCCGCGCGGACGCGTTCCGCCAGGTCGAGCGTGAAGTCGGCCTCCGGGTAACCGTCGTCGGTGGCGGTCCCGGTGGTGTCGCACTCCTTGCGGCCGGTGCCGATGTCCACCCGGCGGCCGATCTCCTTCACGTGCTCGCGGTTGCTCGGGTTGTGGCCGGGGTCGAGCACCACCACCCGTCCCGCCAGCGGCCGTTCGGCCGCGCCGGACGGTGAGGCGCCGGGCCCGGGCTCCCGCGACGCCGACGGATCCGACGCCGACGGGGAGCCTGCGGAGGACGCGTCCACTTCCGGCGGGGCGCCGGTGCCGCCGGACGGACCCGTCACCAGCCACGCCAGCCCGGCGGCCAGCGCCAGCGGCAGCAGCACGGCGAGTACGACGAACAGTTTGCGGCCGACCGACATGTCAGATCCCGACCCCGGTCCGGCGCAGCACCCGCAGCGATCCCGTCACGCCGACCTCGGTGAACGCGCCGGAGTCGAGCGCCCGGGTGTAGATCCGGTACGGCGCCTGCCCGCCGTCCGCCGGGTCGGGGAAGACGTCGTGGACGACGAGCAGCCCGCGCTCGGCGAGCTTCGGCGCCCAGCCCTCGTAGTCGCCGGCCGCGTGCTCGTCGGTGTGCCCGCCGTCGACGAAGACCAGTCCGAGCCGCCCCTGCCAGAGCGCGGCCACCTGCGGCGAGCGGCCGACCACCGCGACGACGTGCTGCTCCAGGCCGGCGGCGTGCAGCGTGCGGCGGAAGACGGGCAGCGTGTCCATGCGGCCGACCTGCGGATCGACCAGCGTCGGGTCGTGGTACTCCCAGCCGGGCTGCTGCTCCTCGCTGCCCCGGTGGTGGTCGACGGTGACCGCGACGACTCCGGCCTGCCGGGCGGCGTCGGCGAGCAGCAGCGTGGAACGGCCGCAGTAGGTGCCGATCTCCAGTAGGGGCAGGCCCAGTCGGGCGGCCTCGGTGGCCGCCCGGTGCAGGGCCAGGCCCTCGTCCAGGGGCATGAAGCCCTTGGCCGCCTCGAAGGCGGCGACGGCCTCCGGCGCGGGTGTCATGGCGTCATGCTGCCGCACCGGGGGCGGCCCGGTGTGCGCGGGGTGGTGGCCGCTCGGGG